>CANLED010000153.1 GCA_947489175.1 Chitinophagaceae bacterium
TAGAAAGTTTAGAGGGTTAGAAAGTTTAGAGGGTTAGAAAGTTTTGAGGGTTGAGAAAGTTGAGACTCTAACTCCTAAACACCTCAACGACTCAACAACTAAACCTTCTCAACCCTCAAAACTTTCTTAAACCCCTTCAACCCCTTCAACCTCTTCAACAATTGTATTACAAAGATACTCCCCTCTTCCAAGGAATAAAATCATCCTGATTGAGTTGAACGGCTTTGGGGATAACCTCACCACTCGCAGCTTTGATGCAATATTCTAAGATTTGTTCACCCATTTCTTTGATGGTTTTTTCTCCTTCGATGATTGGACCGCAATCGATATCGATGATGTCTTTCATGCGCTTTGCTAGGGTGCTGTTTGTGGCAACTTTTATGGTTGGACAAACAGGATTTCCGGTTGGAGTACCCAACCCAGTCGTAAACAAAATAAGCGTAGCCCCTGATGCAGCTTTGCCTGTTGTGGCTTCTACATCATTTCCAGGCGTACAAACCAAGCTTAGTCCTGGCTTAGTTACTGGCTCAGTATAATCCAACACATCTACTACAGGTGAAGAACCGCCTTTTTTACAAGCACCCGCGCTCTTGATAGCATCTGTTATCAGGCCATCTTTGATATTTCCTGGAGATGGATTCATGTGAAAACCAGACCCAGCTTTGATAGCTTCATCACTGTAGGCTGTCATCAAATGAATAAATTTTTCAGCCGTTTCTTGAGAAGTACTTCTGTCTATTAGCTCTTGTTCAGCACCACAGAGTTCTGGAAATTCAGCCAATAATATTTTCCCACCTAATCCAACAAGCAGGTCTGAAAAATAGCCAACGGCTGGATTAGCCGAGATACCACTGAACCCATCACTGCCGCCACATTTAACGCCTACTGTGAGGTGGTCTAAAGAGGCAGGACTTCTTTCTTGTTTATTGATTTCTATCAATCCTTTGAAAGTCATTTCTATGGCGTCTTTGATCAAGTCTTCTTCACTTTTTGATCCTTGTTGCTCAAAAACATAAAATGGCTTATTGAATGAAGGATTTCTCTTTTTCAAGGAATCCATGAAACTATCAACTTGAAGGTGTTGGCATCCAAGGCTCATCAATGTGATTCCACCTACATTTGGATGGTCTGCGTAGGCCACCAATAAATTTTCCAATACGGCAGAATCTTGACGCGTGCCTCCACAACCACCTTGGTGATTGAGGAATTTAATGCCATCAACATTCTTGAAAACACGATTACTTTTGCCTTCGTTATTTGAAACAGGCTGAAGATCAATTACAGCACCGTCTTGATGCTCATATCCTTCCCTGAGCATTCTTGTGAATGTCTTGTATTTATCAGTTACGGCATATCCCAATTCATTGTGCATCGCTTCTTTGATGACATCCAGGTTCCTATTTTCGCAAAATACGGTTGGAACAAAAAGCCAGTAGTTGGCAGTGCCCACTCTCCCATCTTCCCGAACATATCCATTAAATGTTCTGTTCGTGTATGCCGAAACATCTGGGGCTGTCCACGTAAAACTTGAACCGCGATACGCGTAAGGATCCGCAGCATGTTTTAAATTTGAGGTTGTCATCAATTGTCCTCTTTTGACATCAAATTGTACTTTCCCCACCAAAACTCCATACATGATGATTTCACCACCAGCATGCATGTCTTCCGTATAAAATTTGTGTTTGGCTGCAATATCATCCACCAATGTATATTCCAGCCCTTCAAAAGAAATGGTGCTACCTGCTTTTAGGTCTGTAAGGGCAACGATTACATTGTCTTTTTCATGAACCTTCAACACTATGTTTTTCATTGTTATCACTGAGTTTTATGTTAAAAAAAACCACGCTAAGAGAACATAAAAATAAAACAAAAAGAGTTGCTCTTAAAACAATAATTTTTATCTTCAACAAATGCCATGATGTTCTATGCATACCCTTGTAAAAGATAAATGTCAATTTAAATTAAAATAACCCAAAATCAACAATTAATGAGCAACGGACTTTCCACATCAGACCTGATTGTATTTCTAGTTTATATCGCCATCGTAGGAGGATATGGCTTTTGGATTTATAGCAAAAAGAAAAAGTTAACTGCTGATACAAAAGACTTCTTTTTGGCGGAAGGATCGCTGGCCTGGTGGGCTATTGGAGCCTCACTTATTGCCTCAAACATTTCAGCAGAGCAGTTCATAGGAATGAGTGGTGACGGCTACTTTGTTGGTATTGCAGTGAGCGTATATGAGTGGTTTGCAGCTGTTGTACTCATTATCATTGCTGTTTGGTTCATGCCAATTTATCTGAAAAACAAAATCTTCACGATGCCTCAATTCCTGAAGATGCGATACAATGAAACAGTGGCGCTCATCATGACGGTCTTTTGGTTGTTTTTATACATCTTCGTAAACCTCACATCAATTCTCTATCTCGGTTCTGTGGCCATCAATGGACTTTTGGGTGGAGAATACCTGCACTTGATCATGATTGTATTGATGCTGTTCGCATTGATCATCACCTTGGGTGGAATGAAAGTAATTGGCTATACGGATGTAATTCAAGTTGCGGTGTTGATAATAGGTGGACTAGCCACAACCTATTTAGCGCTTACTATTGTAAGCGATAAGTTTGGAACAGGCGGAACTGCATTAGCAGGATTTTTAGATTTGATGAAACAGGCACCAGAACATTTTCACATGATCCAAGCAAAGCCGGCCTTGACCACCACTACCATCGATCAACCTGAAAATTTGGAAATCCAAAAATATGTAATCCTACCAGGCATCATGATGTATTTGGCAGGACAATGGATCTTGGGATTGAATTATTGGGGATGCAACCAATACATCACACAACGTGCACTGGGCGCGGATCTTAAGACAGCAAGGACAGGAATTTTGTTTGCAGCGTTTCTAAAAATTTTGATGCCTGTTATTGTGATGTTGCCGGGTATTGCAGCTTATGTTTTGTATAAAAATGGACACCTTCCTCAGATGGGAGCTGGCAACAAAGACGGTGCCTATTCTGCAATCCTGGGATTTTTGCCAAGTGGATTGAAAGGGTTGTCACTTGCAGCCTTAACCGCTGCTATTGTAGCATCGTTGGCAGGTAAAGCAAACAGCATTTCAACTATTTTCACGTTGGATATCTTCAAAAAATACATAGACAAAGAAGCCGACGAAAAGAAGTTGATTTGGACAGGCAGATTGGCAATAGTGGCTTCAATGATTGTAGCAGTAATCTTTACATGGAATGATACGCTAGGCATCGGAGGCGAAGGCGGATTCACCTTCATCCAAAAATACACAGGGTTTATTAGTCCAGGCGTTTTCGCCATTTTCCTATTAGGTATGTTCTGGAAGCGTACAACGGGGGCAGCAGCCTTAGTGGGCATTCTTACGGGCTTTTTATTGTCTGTCTTTTTTAACAGCTATGCTGTTTCAATATTTGGAAAAGAAACATTGTTGTACACAGCATTTGAATACCAAAAAATGGAAAATGGCGTGGTAAAAACGCTCACTGAAATACCATTCTTAATCAATATGGGCTGGTCATTCTTTTTCACGGTGGCAGTAATGGGAGTTGTCAGTTTAGCAGGACCTAAAATCAATGAGAAGGCATTTATATTTGAGAAAGGAATGTTCAAATTAGAACCACGCACCATCATCATGATTGTTGCGGCCTTGATGATTTTAGCAGCCTTGTATGTGAGATTCTGGTAAAATTAGCATTTGATTTTTTTGAATGATGCTCCGGGGATTTTTTCTCTGGAGCATCTTTTTTTTAGTGGGATGATATTCATCAATCATGAATATTGGCATATATTCACTTAGCAAATTTCGTGCTTATTTACTGCTTTTTTGATAACTTAACCCAAAGCAAAACACCATGCAATCATCAACACTTAAAAAAAAGCTCAAGTCAAAAACAAACCTGCCAGAAACCTTGAATATCAGGCTTCACAGAGCAATCAGCTGGTTGAAATGTGCTGAAGAAAATCAAAAAGATTTAGACCAATGCTTCTTGGCACAGTGGATAGCATTTAACGCTTGTTATGCGATGGACCTGCATACAGAAAATCAAAAAACGGAGAGAGAGAAATTCAGGCATTTCATTACTACTTTGATTTTGCACGATGAAGAAAAAAGGGTGTTCAATCTTTTGTGGGAAAAATTTTCGGGGCCGATTAGGATGCTCATAGAGAATCAATATGTTTATAAAACCTTTTGGGATTATCACAGAGGTGAAGCAAATGAATGGGAAATCACATTCAGGAAATCCATTGCAGATGCAAACCTCGCACTTGCTGCGCAGCATATTCCAGCATTGCTTGAAATTGTTCTCGACAGACTCTATGTTCTTAGAAATCAGCTGATGCATGGAGGTGCAACATACAAAAGCTCAAAAAACAGGAGTCAGCTTTCTGACGGTAGCAACATCATAGGCTGGCTTATACCAATCATCATAGACATCATGATGAACAACCCAGAAGAAGATTGGGGTGAAATTCTTTATCCCGTTATTGAAGGATGATTTAAAAACAATATCAGTTTTTTGAAACAAAATTTCACTTCGGTGCGATAAGTTGCACCTATTATACCAAAACAAGGATGAAAATATTAATTACGGCAGATTGGCACCTGGGGAAGCGGTTGCACATGGAAGATTTCAGCATCGACATGGAAAAATTTTTTCAATGGCTGCTGGTGTATATCAAAGAAAATGAGGTTGACTACCTTTTGTTGGCAGGTGATGTGTTTGATCAAAACAATCCATCTAATGAGGCATCCAAACAGTATTACGACTTCCTTGTAAAATTATCGCGTTTGGGATGCAAGGCTATCATCACCTCAGGAAATCACGATTCCCCATCTTTTCTAGACACCCCTTCTTCCCTGCTGCAATCACTAGGCATAACAGTCGTCGGAAAGTTTCCAGGGCATGATCATATTGAAAAAATCTTGATTCCCATAGAAGACAAATTGGGTAAAAACAAGGCTGTCATAGCGGCGATTCCCTTTTTACAAGACAGGTATATACGCCAAGTGGGAGAAAATGAAGGCATTAAAACCATCGATGCAAAAATCAAGGAGGGAATGAGAAAAATCTTCATGGAAATAGGCAACGAAACCAAGCGCCTGTATCCTAAAATACCTCATATCGGGATGGCGCACTTGCACGCACAGGGTACCACCATCAGCGAAGCCGAAAGAGAAATTCAAATAGGCAATGAATTGGGAATACCGTCAGATGCGCTGGATCAGTTTGATTATCTTGGGTTGGGACATATCCATACTGGCCAGCCAGTGATTGATGGACGCATACATTATGCCAGCAGTCCCATTTCATTGGGATTTTCTGAAAACAACTACAAGCATAAAGTGATTCAGCTTGAAATTACTGACGGGAACATCAAACAAACATTCGTTCCAATCCCTAAATTTCGTTCGCTATACCAATTGAAAGGAAGCATGCAAGAGGTAGAAGAGCAGCTATCAGGAACTAGCTGTAAATATGATTTGACAGCCTTGTTGGATATTTATATTGATGAGCCATCCTATGATGCAAATGTTATGTTGAAAGTTGAAAATTGGAAACAGGAGATTAAAGAGAAGAATTTAAATATTGTGAACCTAAAAGTAAATTTTCGCGACAAATCAGGCAGCAGAAGACTTTCGACAATTCAACAGAATAGGGTGAATGAGTTAGAGCCCAAAGCAGTTTTTGAAAAACTCATAGAGGAACGGAAAGATGAAAATGAGAAGGCAGCATTACTGGAAATTTTCAACACCATCCTTGCGGATGCAACCCAACAACAACCATGAAAATACTAAAATTAAATTTCAGCAACCTCAATTCACTGAAAGGAAAATTCAGCATAGACTTTGAAAGTCCAGCCCTTGCCAATGCAGGTTTATTTGCTATAACTGGACCAACAGGAGCGGGCAAA
>CANLED010000154.1 GCA_947489175.1 Chitinophagaceae bacterium
CACAATTCATAGATATATTCCAACCATTTCTTGGCCTCGGGGACCTCCCCATGCAAAGCCAACGATGTTTGCAACATGTTGTGCAAAATATGCTGCCAAACGTGCATGGAAGATGAGCGGCTCTCCACTTGTCCAACCCAAAGAGTATAAAAATATTTTGCCCTTGCTGATGTTTGTTTGATAATTTTCGCTCTTTCTTCTTCGGTCAACAAATCCCAAAATGTATCAAGTCCAATGGCCAAAGATGACATGATCCCAGCATCCCCAAAATCATTGTTGTGTGAAGGTCCTTTAGGATCCCAACTGGCAAGTTCCAACATCCAGTTCCTTGCTGTTGTAAAATAAACAGTATCACCCGTTAACACATAGGCTTGTGAAAGTGCATTCAATACTTTTTGAATTTTCCAACCAGTCCACTTGCTTGCCAAATTGGCTATTTTTTCAGTCTCAAAATCATCTTTTCCTTTGTATGTTGGAAGTGAAGCCGCCTCCTTTAACAGGGGTATTTGCAAATAACCCTTCGCTTCTTTGATGATCAATGCTGACTCTTTATATCCTGATGCATTCACCCGAAAGGCAAGCTGGTCTTGCTTCTTGACCAATACCCTTGGATGGGTTGATGGAATTGATGCCATCAACTTTTTAACATCGGGTGTTGGAAAATTTCTTGTTGTGGATGTGATGTAAAATGAATCCAGCGCATTCCATGATCCTTCATTTACTTTAAATTGCCAGTACCATTTCCCATTTGATAACTGTGTATGCGGATTGAACAAAGCATAAGGCAGACCAGATTTTTCAATCAACTGACTGCTAAAATCTTTTGAAGAAGATAGCCTAACACTGTAGGTAGCTTTCTTGGTTGATGGCCATTGAAAACTGGGTGAATTGAACCGAGGCTCTTCGCCTTTTGATGGACTGGTCCAAATCCTGATCTTGGGATAAGGTGCATCCAATGCAGTTGAAGTCGCTGAGTTCTGCTGACAATAACCGACCTCTACCAACCCCAATAATCCTAGACAACAAATCAACGTTTTTATCATCTTGCTGATTGGTTTACTTCTTGTTGTTTTTTTGCCAATCCTGATATTGTTTTTTCAATTCATCGACTTTATCAGGATAAATATTCGCTATGTTTTTCATCTCACTTGGATCAGATTCTAAATCCACCAAAAACAATGCGTCTTCTTTTGTAAGCTCTGCTTTGTTGCTTTTGTCAACCGGATTTCCCATCAATTTCCATTTCCCCTTCCTTGCAGCCCACATGTCTTTTCCAAATGCCCAACAATACCCTTGCTCATGGGCAGTTGGTGCGCTCGCGCTATTGATCACTCCCACCAAACTTTTTCCATCCAAATCCTCCCTTTCTAATTTGATGTTGCAATAGGCTGCCAAGGTTGGGAACCAATCGGTGTTCACAGCAAACTGCTCCCTTACTTGTCCTGCAGGCACTTTACCGGGCCAACTGATGATGGATGGAACTTTGATACCCCCTTCAAACAAACAGGCCTTAGCACCCCTTAAATTGCCTGCATTGCCGCCACCAAAATGTGCTCTCTCTTCTGTTGAATAACCGTTGTCTGACTGAAAAACAATGATTGTATTTTCTGTCAGCCCCAAATCCGCTAACTGCTTCAGCAATTGTCCAACTTTATCATCCAACGTTGACATAAATGCTGCGTATAAATTGCGTGGATATGCCAATCCTTTGTTTTTATAATATTCCAACCACTTGGGATCTCCTTGATACGGATAATGCGGCAAGTTGATGGCGAAATACATGAAAAAGGGTTTGTTTTTAGATGTAGTCATAAACTGACCGGCTTCTTTCAACATCAGGTCTGGAAAAAACTGACCTGGGTAATAAACTTCCTTTCCGTTGCGGTAGAGGTCGTGTTTATTTGGACCGTTCCAATAAAAGAAATGAGAGTAATTATCGATGCAGCCTACCATGTGGCCAAATGAATGGTCAAAACCTTGGGCGTTTGGCCTCATTTCCGGTTTGTATCCTAGGTGCCATTTGCCAATATGCGCGGTTGCGTATCCGGCTTTTTTGAACATTTCAGCCATGGTGAACCGGTCGGAAGGCATGCCCACCGCATCATTCAGCTCGGATGCATTACCAGGCAATCCCGCACGTTGAGGATTCAATCCAGTTAGCAAAGATGCTCTAGAGGGTGAACAAACAGGTGAGGCATAAAAATTCGTGAACATGGTTCCGCTTTTTGCCAACCGGTCAATATTTGGCGTTTCTAAATCTTTGGAGCCATAACAATTGAGGTCGATGGCACCTTGATCGTCTGTATAAATCACGATGACATTGGGTTGTTGCTGTGCCATGGTTTTGGCTGCACAAAAGATGATGCATGCCAACGCAAAGCTTTTTGTGTAAGAGAGGATGCGCATGATGATTTATTTAATAAGGTTCTTTAAATATGGGTCCTTGTTTTCTGTAGCCCACTCCATCAACTGTGTCCTGCATGTTTGCAAGGCTACTTTGTATTTGGGATTATTAGCCAAGTTAACCATTTCTCCTGGGTCATTCTTGAGATCATACAAGGTTTCTTTTTCTTCCCCTTCATTATAAATCCAGTACTTGAACTGTCCGTTTCTTAGCATGCGGCCTTCTGGCTTTAGGTCTTTGCCATCAGCCCCAACGCCTTGAATGATGTGATCAGACACCACCACATAATCTCTATTTGTTGGTGCAATGTCTTTTTCCAGGTATTGCTTCAAACTATTGCCAGGATAACGTGCGGGAACAGGAATACCTGCAAAATCAGATAAAGTGGGTAAAATATCAGTGCCGGATTGCACTAAATAAGTTGATTGACGGGGTTTTACACCTTGGTAATTGATGATGAACGGGACCTTTGCAGCTTCTTCATAGAAAACAGTTTTCTGATTCCAAAGATGAGCTCCTTGCATATCTCCATGATCACTGGTAAACACGATTATCGTGTTTTTGTCCTTGCCAGATTCCTTCAACGATTGCAACACTCGTCCAATTTCTGCATCTACTTTTTCAATCAACCGGTAATAAGACCAAATGTATTGACGCCATTTATCTTCTGTAAATGTGCCCACAGGAAATGCATCGCTGTTTTGCATGGAGGCACGCACAAATTTCATGATATCAGTTTCATTGGCAGATGGCTTTGCATTGGGCCTGAGTGGTGGACATTGATCAGCCGGCGGAGCATTTCCGATGGCACCATCTGGTAATTTTTCACCACGTGCCCATTGGCAGATGTTGTGTGGGTTCATGAACGACACAACAAGTAAAAATGGATTATTGCGTTTGGTTTTTAAAAAATCACTGGCCAATTTGGGAGAAGTGCTGTCATCTCCATTCCCTGTTTTATTTGGAAGATAATCGAAGCCGTGTGTAGCCTGAGCCTTTCTCTCATACGGAAGATGCCATTTCCCCACATAGCCTGTTTCATAGCCCGCGTTTTTAAAGATGCTTCCCAACGAAGGAAATGTAGCGGGATCTAGTTTCTTTTCATCGTTAGATTGGATACCAACTTCATGTGGATACCTTCCTGTAAAAATGGAACTGCGTGATGGAACACAAAGTGGATTGGCACAATAGGCATTCTTAAAAACCACGCCAGTTTTTGCCAACTGATCTAAATTGGGGGTGTTAATGTATCTGTTGCCGAGGTTGAAACTCATCGACTCGGCAGACAACTCATCCGTCATGATGATGAGGATATTGGGTTTGTCTTGAGCAGACAGAAGCGAAGTACTTCCCCAAAAAAATATAGACAACAATGCTGTCGAAAATTTAATGATCTTCATGTGGGTCTGTATTATTTTGTGTTTGATTGATTATTGAATTGTGAAAGTATATTTCCCCTTCTTTGTGATATTCTTTATCTTGAACTTTGCCCGATACAAAGTACTCCCCCAAGTATGTGCAATTTTTGAATCTTGTAGTTTTATTTCTTCGATATCAATTTCAAATTGTTTCGGATCATAAGAAACAGTAATGCTGCTATCATCGCTGATTTTCACAACCATTTTCCCCGGAACTGAAATATCAGGCAGTGCAACAAGCATCATGGGCAACATGATGTTCTTCTTGGCAGTTGAAAACTCATAATCATCTGAGATGATGATTGATTTTCCCTTGACATGCGTGATGGTCCTCTCCCATTTGTTCAATCCAATGCTGTCATTATAGGTCTTTGAAATGTCTTGCTTGAATATATTTTTTTGGGCATCACTAACATAAGAAACATTTGATGCGCTGTATTTTCTGCCGGTTTGCTGAACAGCACCATCAACTACAGGAAGCATGTTGTGGTATGCAGAACTGATGACCCAACTCTTCCCATAATCTTTTGTATAGGTCCCAGCTCCAACATCTATCAAAACTGGTTTCCCGTTGTAAAAAACCATAAAACTTCCTACATCATTGTGGTTATGACTTTCCTGATTATGTCCCGCCTTGGCGGCAATGTATAAGCCCTGTGTTGATGATTCTTTATCCCTTGAAACCATCACTTGAATATCTGGTAACCATGCGCTTCCGATGAGTGGCTCAACGGATTTTATAGAGAACAATTCTTTAGAATAGTACAACTCAGGAAGTTTTCTGAGAAGTGAATATCCCTCCGGCATGTTTACAAGGCCATTATTTTTATTGGCAAGAAAAGCCCCCATTCCCATCATTGTTGTAGAACCAACGGCTTTGCCATAACGGTAAATCAACATGGGAGAATGATTGGTTTTAGAAACGGCATCTGCAAAATTCAGGTAATAGCCATTCCCAATGTATGCTTTGAAAATAAATTCACCCATACTTTTGATAAGTGGTTCATTAAACAAGTTGAATTTATGGTTGGTTGCCATTGATACTAGGTCAAGACAATCAAATGTTGAAGCAGCTGCCTTCCCCCAATATCCTGGACCTTCATCGCAACCGCCATCAGCTGGATAAGGATCCAAATAATTATCCAACACATCAAATACCTGATGAACAAATTTTGCCCTGCGGTCCTTATTTTTTTCTAACAAGAGAATGGATGACAATAAATTAGAACTGATCCAGGGATTCCAATTGTTTGGACGCCTTTCCAAAAAAGATCTTTCTTTGTATGACAATGTTGAATCCACGTTTTTACGGCCATAACCCATCCAACGGTATTTGGGATCAGCTTCAATGACTTTGAAAATCCTTCGGTCTATTTCAACATAAATTCTTTCCTTTATTAATGGATTTACTTTGTCCAATTTATCACCCATCAAATGCGAGACCCATGCAAGCAAGGATGATGTTTCTGCTGCAAATAAATCAACAACAGGGTCATTGACATCAGCCAGACCTATCCCTCTTTTTTGGTAAGATAAATGAGCAGGAACTCCCCAAAAGGTTTCCTCGCAGATGGACCAAATGCCATCCACGATATCATCCATAAACCTGCCTTTGTTTTCTAATAACTCGCCAATAACCAATGTAGACAAGGCATCACGGCGAGAGAAGCTGATTTTTTCAAAGTTTGTTCTGTTGCCGTTTTCAGCATAATCCAAGAAAACTGAAGCCCTTGTCATAGGCCAGCTATAACCCAACAGAGACTCTGCTTGTTGGATTAGTTTTGCATGATGCGCTGGAGTTAATATGGCGTTCCAGGTCATAGATTTATTTATTCCCGGATATGGAACCCAATCAGCTGGCTCTTGTATTTGTTGTTTGAAAAAATCAACCGTAAATCCTTGCTTCAATACATGCCTTCCTTCTTGTGCATTTGCAATTAAAAATAATTGGCTGAAAAAAATACAAATAAAAAGTATTTTTTTATTGACGGAATTCTTTCGAAGTTTCCATTCCCTTGGTTCTACAAGCATTAGATTACGCATTTTTAATTCGTTCATTTGCTGAATAATAATATATTAATTTTCATATTGTTTCAATCCGATGTCTA
>CANLED010000155.1 GCA_947489175.1 Chitinophagaceae bacterium
AACATGTCCATGATACCGCATTGCAATCCGATGAACTCATTTTCAGATTCCTGCGCAATTTTCGTAAGCTCCAAGCTGCTTAAGCCGCAGTTAAAAATTTCATTGAAGGCAAAGGCGAAAACAGATTCCAATGCTGCAGAAGATGATAAACCAGCGCCAACGGGTATTTCAGATCGGATTACGGCATTGAAATGAGGCAGTTCGAAACCCCTTTTTTTGAATGCCATTCTCACACCGATTATATAATTTGCCCAAAATGTTGATGACTTTGCTTCAGGACATTCAGTAAAAGTAACTTTCTCTCCAAGGTCGTAAGCAATAAGGGTGCAACTGCCATTATCCGAAGGGGTAACGGCGATGTTGCAAAACAAATCGATTCCAGCTGGCAATACAAAACCTTCGTTATAATCTGTATGCTCTCCAATCAGGTTTATTCTTCCCGGGGAGCGAAAGCATCGCGGTGTTTTACCAAACTCTTCTTCAAAAAATTCAGTCATCCATTCTTTGGCAATCATAAGTAGGTTTTAGGTAGCTTCAAAGATATCATTATCCACAAGCCTTGGGTAAAATAATTAAAAAAATTACAAAATCGATCAACAATAACACCCTTATTTAGTTACGAAATAGGGAAAAATAGATTGAATCAAGCGTTTTCTAGCATTCACGTTTTTTATAACAAGCTAAATTGATGAAATTTGCGCTTTAAATGGAGAATGACATATGCAAGAGGAAAATGAAGACATATTAGAACAAATTACATCGTCGGAATACAAATATGGCTTTGTAACCGATATAGAAGCCGATGAAGCCCCTAAAGGGCTGAGTGAAGAAACGGTCAGGTTCATATCTGCAAAGAAAAATGAACCTAGTTGGATGTTGGAATACAGGCTAAAGTCATACAGACATTGGTTAACAATGGAAGAGCCTGTTTGGGCGAATGTTGGTTATCCCAAGATAAACTATCAAGATATTATTTATTATTCTGCACCTAAACAGAAGGTCACTTTGAATAGTTTAGATGAGATTGATCCGGAGTTGCGCAAAACTTTTGAAAAGCTTGGTATTTCTCTTGATGAGCAGAAAAGAATTTCAGGCGTTGCTGTAGATGCGGTGATGGATAGTATTTCGGTAGCAACCACGTTCAAAGAAGAACTTTCTAAGGTAGGCGTAATTTTTTGTTCAATGAGTGAGGCAGTTCAGGAACATCCTGAATTGATTAAAAAATATTTAGGTTCTGTTGTGCCGGCTACTGATAACTATTTCACGGCGTTGAATTCGGCAGTATTCAGTGATGGTTCTTTTTGTTATATCCCCAAGGGAGTTAGGTGCCCGATGGAACTGTCAACCTATTTCAGGATCAATGCAGCCAACACCGGACAATTTGAAAGAACGTTGATTGTTGCAGAAGAAGGAAGTTATGTGAGCTATTTGGAAGGTTGTACAGCCCCAATGCGCGATGAGAATCAATTGCATGCAGCGGTGGTAGAATTGGTAGCGATGGAGAAAGCAGAAATAAAATATTCTACTGTACAAAACTGGTACCCAGGAGATAAAGAAGGCAAGGGCGGTATTTACAATTTTGTAACCAAGCGTGGAATTTGTGCTGGGGCTTATGCAAAAATATCTTGGACCCAAGTGGAAACAGGGTCGAGCATCACCTGGAAATACCCAAGTGTTATATTGAAAGGCGACAACAGCATAGGTGAGTTTTATTCTGTAGCGGTTACCAATAATTATCAGCAGGCAGATACCGGAACTAAAATGGTTCATCTTGGGAAAAACACCAAGAGCAGGATTGTTTCAAAAGGTATTTCAGCAGGAAGAAGCAATAACTCGTACAGGGGTTTGGTGAGTGTGGCTAAGAATGCGAGCAATGCAAGGAACTTCTCCCAGTGTGATTCAATGTTGTTGGGTGACAAATGTGGAGCACATACATTCCCGTATATCGAAGTAAAAAACAACACTGCGCAGGTTGAGCACGAAGCCACCACCTCAAAAATTGGCGAAGACCAAATATTCTATTGTAACCAACGCGGAATCGATACAGAATCTGCTGTGGCATTGATCATCAACGGATTTGCAAAAGAAGTAATGAATCAACTACCCATGGAATTTGCTGTTGAAGCACAGAAATTGCTGGCTATCAGCCTAGAGGGAAGCGTTGGATAAAATAATTGTAAAAAGAAAATCATCTATATGTTAAAGATCGAAAATCTTCAGGCTAGAATTGAGGAAAAAGAAATTTTAAAAGGAATTAATCTAGATATAAAACCAGGAGAAATCCATGCCATCATGGGTCCAAACGGATCTGGCAAAAGTACCTTGGCATCTGTATTGGCCGGCAGGGCTGATTACGAAGTAACAGGCGGCAGTGTTAGCTTCATGGGTAAAGATTTGTTGGATTTGTCACCTGAAGACCGTGCTAAAGAGGGCTTGTTTCTTGCGTTTCAATACCCTGTTGAGATTCCGGGCGTAAGCACAACAAATTTCATCAAGAGTGCAGTGAATGAAAAAAGAAAATACTTAGGATTAGAACCCTTGGATGCTGTTCAATTCCTAAAAACGATGAAAGAAAAAATGAAGTTGGTGGAAATCGACCAATCGTTGTTGAGCCGTTCATTGAATGAAGGATTTTCAGGTGGTGAAAAGAAGAGAAACGAAATTTTTCAGATGGCGATGTTGGATCCCAAGTTGGCGATACTTGACGAAACGGATTCTGGACTTGACATCGATGCCTTGCGCATTGTAGCCAATGGGGTAAATCAATTGAGGAACAAAGACAATGCCTTTCTTATCGTAACACACTATCAGCGTTTGTTGGATTATATCGTACCAGACTTTGTACATGTTTTGTACAATGGAAGAATTGTGAAATCGGGAACCAAAGAACTTGCGTTTGAGCTTGAAGAAAAAGGATACGACTTCATCAAAGCAGAAGTAAACGAAGCCACCGCTTAAGAAAAGTAACCGTAAAAGAAGAAGATGGACGCAAAGATTTTTTTTAAAGAGATATATCAGCATCAGGTAAAAGATGCCAGTAACTTGAAATCATTTCAGCAAAAAAACTGGGATGCATTCAGTGAATTGGGATTGCCAGCTATAAAGCACGAGGAGTGGAAGTACACGAAGGTTAAGAATTTATTCAAGGATGGATTGATATATGACCAACAAGCATCATCCATAAATAAAGATGCCCTAAGTAATTTTATTTTGCCAGGAACGGAGAAAGCAAATCATGTTTTTTTTGTAAATGGAATTTATCAACCTGAGTTAACAGAAATTTCAGATTCAACAGATTTGTTGGTGATAAAAACATTGGAAGCAGCATCTGGCGATGAAGATTCAGCATTTGTGGATGCCTACCTTGGCGGAAGTTATGGCTACAATTCAGATGGCATCAACGCACTCAATGCATCATTTTCATCAGTAGGCGCATTCATCAAAGTAAGGAAGGGCGCAGTCCTCACCCAGCCTATTGTTATCCATCACATTTCAGATGCACAAGCTGGATTGAGGTTTAATCAGCCCCGCATCTTAATTTCCATTGAATCATTGTCGCAAGCAACCATCATTGAAACCTACAACAGGATAGGCACAAATGAAAGCCTGACCAATGAGGTGATAGAGATTTGTGTTGAAAAAGAGGCGAACCTGCGTTACATAAAAATTCAGAATGAAGGAGCAGGTGCCAACCACACAGGAACAACGCATATCAGGCAGCTTGCAAAAGCGGTAACACATGCTGTAACCATCACGCTAAGCGGCTCCGTTGTAAGAAATAATTTGAACATGGTTATGGATGGTGAGTTTGGAGAGAGCCACATGTTTGGATTGTATTTGTTAGATGGCAACACCCAGGCAGACAACCATACCATTGTTGACAATGCCATGCCGAATTGTTTCAGCAATGAATTGTACAAAGGCATCATGGATGGAAGTTCATCTGGAATTTTCAATGGAAAGATTTTTGTAAGAAAGGATGCACAAAAAACAAATGCCTATCAAACGAATAAGAATATTTTGATGAGTGAAAATTCATCAGCCAATACAAAACCACAGTTGGAAATTTTTGCAGATGATGTAAAATGTTCACACGGTTGTACCATTGGAAAATTAGATGATGATGCCTTGTTTTATTTGAGAGCCAGAGGTATTTCAGAACAGAATGCCAAGGCATTGTTGCTCCATGCATTTGCAGCTGACATCCTTCAGCAAATTGAAATTGAGGAGTTAAGGGCTTATATAGATGGCTTAATTTCTGATAGATTAACATTGAGTATTTGATAAAACATACATGACAGAAAAAAAACCTTTTGACGTAGAGAAAATCAGGCAGCAGTTTCCAATACTTCAAAGAAAGGTAAAGGGAAAAGATCTTGTTTATTTCGACAATGCAGCTACTTCGCAAAAGCCACAAGCTGTTATTGACGCAATCAATAGTTATTACTCAAAGTGCAACGCCAATATCCACAGGGGTTTGCACACGTTGGCAGATGAAGCAACTGCAAAGTATGAAGAGAGCAGGGTCAGCGTAAAAGAATTCATAGGCGCCGCATGGCATCAAGAAATCATCTTTACAAAAGGAACAACAGATGGCATCAATATTGTTGCCTCATCTTGGGGAAGAGCTAATTTGAATTCAGGTGATGAAATCATCATATCCACGTTAGAACACCATTCTAACATCGTTCCTTGGCAGATGATTGCAGAAGAAAGAGGAGCAATTTTAAAAATTATACCCATAGATGATGAAGGTGTTTTAGACCTAGAAGCATTCAAAAAAATGCTCAGTGAAAAAACAAAAATGGTCTCCATCATCCATGTATCCAATGCACTTGGAATAATAAATCCTGTTGAAGAAATCATCAAATTATCACACGAAAAAAATGCTCTTGTACTTCTTGATGGCGCACAGTCAGCAGTGCATTTGGCTATTGATGTACAGGCATTGGATTGTGATTTTTTTGTATTTTCTGCACATAAAATTTATGGTCCAACCGGTGTTGGTGTATTGTATGGCAAGAAGCATTTGTTAGAAGCCATGCCGCCGTATCAAGGTGGAGGTGAGATGATCAAAGAGGTGAGTTTTGAGAAAACAACATACAATGAGTTGCCCTTTAAATTTGAAGCGGGAACCCCAAATATAGGAGATGTAATTGCCATAAAAACTGCCATAGATTTCATCAAGGAAGAAGGGAAAGAAGCGATGCGCCAGCATGAAGACCACCTTTTGATGTACGCAACTGAAAAGTTGAGAACGATAGAAGGCCTGAAAATAATTGGCGATGTTTTAAACAAAGTCAGCGTAATTTCATTTGTAATAGACGGCGTCCATCCACAAGATTTAGCCATCTTGTTAGACAACCAAGGAATTGCGGTGAGGACAGGACATCATTGTGCTCAGCCACTCATGAAAAGGCTTGGCATAGTAGGAACAACAAGGGCTTCGTTTGCTGCCTACAACACCGTTGAAGAAATTGATAAGCTAGTATTGGCATTAAACAAGGCAATAAAGATGTTAAAATAAATGGCTGATATCAAACAAATAAAAGAAATTGAACAGACTCTTGTAGAAGATTTTTCGCTCTTTGATGAGTGGGAGGAGAAATATGAATATTTGATTGATTTAGGAAAGAAACTCGCACCACTCAGTGCTGAATTTAAAACAGAGGATTACAAAATAAAAGGGTGCCAATCGAGTGTTTGGATACATTCATCCTACAAAGACGGAATGGTTTATTTTGAAGGCGACAGCGATGCCATCATTGTAAAAGGATTGGTGAGTTTGATGATTATGGTGTTGTCTGGACAGCAACCCAAAGACATTGTAGAAGCACCATTGGATTTCATCAATCAGATAGGATTGAGCTCGCACTTGGCACAAACAAGGTCGAATGGATT
>CANLED010000156.1 GCA_947489175.1 Chitinophagaceae bacterium
TTCTTTAAAAATCCTATCATCAGTAAAATATCATTTGATCAACTAAAAATCGAATTTCCAGAAATTGTTGCAAATGAAACAACAGAAGGGTATAAATTGGCTGCCGGCTGGCTCATTGAAAAAGCAGGTTGGAAAGGGTATCGCCAAGGAGACGCTGGTTGTTATAACAAACAGTCACTCGTTTTAGTGAACTATGGGCAGGCTTCAGGTGTTGATATTTTGAGTTTATCAACATTAATCATCAAATCTGTTTTAGATAATTTTGGAGTTAATCTAACACCCGAAGTTAATATTGTGTAAATTCATTAAACAACACAGTTGGTCAACTTTTTTTGATCCTACTTGTCGTAATTTAACACAATCAAAATTTAATTAAATGAAACAAACATTCGTCCTAATTTTTTTGTTGGTCTCTTTTACCAATAGCTTAAAATCTCAAGATAAAATATTCAAGAAAGGCGGAGAGGTGCTCAACGTAAAAGTATTGGAGGTTGCGATTGATGATGTCCAATATAAAAATCATGATAATCTCGATGGCCCTTCTTATCGGATTGAAAAAGATCGCTTGGTTAAAATTATCTATGAAAATGGGAAGATAGAAACATATACTGCTTCTTTAAAAGATAAGGAGTTGTACATTGGACAAAAAACAGCTGCACTTAAAATCAATTTTTTGTCACCCTTATTTGGCCATACTCAGATTACTTATGAGAAAGGAATTACGCCAGGCCGTTCTTGGGAAGCATTGGCTAGCCTCATAGGCGTTGGTAAAAGTCAAATTGTTACTGGTTATACAAACAATTTAGGCGTTTATAATGAAATACGGCGTAATCAAGCTGGTTTAGGCTTAGGATTTGGATATAAATTCATCAAAACACCTGATTTCATCAACAGGAATATTCGATTTGCACACCTGCTCCAAGGCGCATATCTTAAACCAAACATATATACTGGAGCTTATGGAGAAAGCATTCTAGACTCAAAAACAAATATTCCTACTACAAAAAGAAGAAGTGTGGTATATGGGGCCATCATGCTAGAAGGAGGAAAACAATGGATTTTTAGTGAAGCCTTGGTCTTTGATTTTTATGCTGGGGTAGGATATTGTGCAGATAATATTAAGAAAGTTGATAATCAATATTTTGGTTCAGGAGACAATAGTGGAAGTCATTTCACTAATTTAAGGGTAGGAACATCCCCAGGATTTTCTTTGAGCTCAGGGATTCGTGCTGGATTCCTTTTTAACAGTAAGCATAAATAACCAAGAATATGAAAGGTTTTCAATTCAGTAAGTTTATGTCAAACGATGATGACAAAACCGATTTTGACAGAATGCTTGATATTTTCATGCAACTGTTAAGCCATACCAATGGGGATGCCAATGAAGCACTTAGTTGGATGACTGAGTTGGACAAAGAATATAAATTTAGTACTCCTCAATATGGCTTAGGTGATTTCATGGATGAGCTAAAAGAGAAAGGTTATATAGATGGGGAAAATGAGAAAGGAGAAATAAAGATTACCCCTAAAACCGAGCAGGGGATTAGAAAAAGATCATTGGATGAGATCTTTGGGAAACTTAAAAAAACAAAAAAAGGAAATCACATAACTTTTAAAAGTGGGCAGGGCGATGAGATGAATTCAGAAACACGTTCATTTCAATTTGGAGACGTATTGGATCAGATCGACTTTGTAAGTTCAATTAGAAATTCACAAATCAACGGTGGCATAGAGGAGTTCTCTTTGCGGGAAGATGATTTAGAGATTCGTGAAAACGACATGAAAACACAGACCTCCACTGTACTCATGATTGACATTTCACATTCGATGATTTTGTATGGGGAAGACAGGATTACGCCAGCTAAGAAAGTAGCCATGGCGCTGAGTGAGCTCATCAAAACAAAATATCCCAAAGATACTTTAGACATTGTAGTTTTTGGGAATGATGCATGGACCATTGAGGTGAAGGACCTTCCATATTTGCAGGTTGGGCCTTATCATACCAATACGGTGGCTGGATTGGAACTGGCCATGGATATTCTTCGCAGAAGAAAGAATCCAAACAAGCAAATATTCATGATTACCGATGGTAAACCAACATGTTTAAAGATTGGAAAGAAGTACTATAAAAACGCATTTGGATTGGATCGAAAAATTACGGGACGTTGTTTGAATCTTGCTAGTCAGTGCAGAAAACTGAAGATTGTCATTACAACATTTATGATTACCAGTGATCCTTATTTGCAGAGCTTTGTACGAGCATTTACCGAAAGCAACAGTGGGAAAGCCTTTTATGCTTCTTTGGATAAGTTGGGAAGTTTTATTTTTGATGACTTCGAGAAGGGAAAGAAGAGGAATGTGTTTTAGAATGGCCTTCGACAGGCTCAGGCACCGCAAATGTTGAATGAAGAATGAAGAATGAATAATGAAGAGTGAAGGTGGTTGAAAATAGTAGTAACAAAATAACGAATAAGAAATAGAAATAATGAATCAAAGCAAGACATTTGGAGAATTGAAGTTGAGTGGGTATGTACAAAAGACCATCAAAGAGGAAATGCGTCAGAACCTGATTAAGAAAATGCAATCAGGTGAAGAGCGATTTCCTGGGATTGTGGGGTATGAAGACACCGTAATACCTGACACCGAACGAGCCATATTATCAAGGCATAATATGTTGTTTTTAGGATTGCGGGGACAAGCTAAAACGCGGATGGCGCGACAAATGACAGATTTATTGGATGATTATGTGCCATTTATAACTGGAAGTGACATATACGATGATCCATTTAGTCCAATTTCAGGTTTTGGGAAATCACAAATATCAAGCTTAGGTGATGCAACTCCTATAACATGGCTTCATAAAAGTGAGCGTTATGGAGAGAAGTTGGCAACTCCAGATGTAAGTGTAGCAGATTTAATTGGTGATATTGATCCCGTAAAGGCGGCTAATTTGAGGTTGAACTTTTCAGACGAACGTGTGATTCATTATGGGATTATACCACGCAGCAACCGCTGCATATTTGTTATCAATGAGCTTCCTGATTTGCAGGCGCGTATTCAAGTAGCCTTGTTTAATATTTTACAGGAAGGGGATATTCAAATACGTGGATTTAAATTAAGGTTGCCGCTGGATATTGTTTTTGTATTTACTGCCAATCCGGAAGATTATACCAACAGGGGTTCTATTGTAACTCCATTAAAAGATCGGATTGAAAGCCAAATTTTAACGCATTATCCGAAGTCGATTGAAGCCGCCATGAGCATAACTTCACAGGAAGCCAACATCCATAGTAATCAATCTGCATTGGTGAGTGAAAGTGATTTAATTGCTCGATTGATTGAACAAATTTCTTTTGAAGCGAGGGTTAGTGAATTTGTGGATCAGAAAAGTGGCGTCTCTGCAAGGTTAACAATAGCCGCACTAGAAAATGCTTTTAGTGCTGCAGAGAGAAGAGCATTAATCAATAAGGAGAAGAGTACTCAAATTTGGATGAGCGATTTGCAGGGTGTAATTCCAGCCATTACAGGAAAGATTGAATTGGTATATGAAGGAGAGCAAGAGGGTCCATATCAAGTGAGTGTAAACCTTCTAGAAAAATCCATCAGAACAATATTTGGTAAATACTTCCCCGATCCTGAGTCATTCAAAAAGAAAAAGAATAAAGACGCGGCATCTGAAAGTCCATATAAGCAAATTACCAATTGGTTTGATCAAGGACATGCTGTTGATTTGTTTTTTCACTTAAAGGATGCTGACAAGGTAAAGTTGTTGAATTCAGTAGATGGATTATCTGAACTGGTACTTAAATACTTTCCAAAAGCCGCTGGCAAACAGAAAGCATTTTTAATGGAGTTCGTTTTGTATGGACTCAGCTCTTATTCTTTAATTAGCAAAAAAGTTCTTGCATCAAAAATTGAGTTCAAGGATTTGATGGGAAGTATGTTTAGTGATGAGTATGAGGACTAAATTTAATTAAGAATGAAAAGTGAAGAGTGAATTTAAATGAAGAATGAAAAGTGAAGAATGAAAAATGAAGAATGAAAAGTGAAGAATGAAAAATATAACAGCCGAATACAGTCTCTCTTAACTGGTAAAACATTTCCATCCCCGTCTCTCGAAGAGAGGGCACTGAAAAAGCGTCTACTTTTTGAATAGAAAATAAAGAATCGATTAATCTAAAAGTGATTTTAGAATAATCGATTTTTTGTTGCTATATACTTTATGGTGGATTATGCACAGAATTTCGTTGCTAGAATTCTCAAAGGGCAGAATTTCTACTATTTAACCTTTTTCCCGTTGCTTTTATTGTACTCCAGTACTTAGTTTTATTATTCTCTTCAGATTTACTGTAAATATGGCCATTGCACCTTGCATTTCCATATTGGTAATCCCATATGACTGGGCTCTTTTATAACCATGAACATTTTTTAATTCGCTATTCTTAGCTTCAATTTTGTATCGTTCCTTTGCTTTTTCTTTGAAGTATTCGGTTTTTTGAAATTCAATTTGCGCTTGATGGAGATTTGATTTTATAGAAATGGAGTACGATCTTGATTTAGAACCATCTTTATAACACCCATTTTTTAAAGGGCATGTTTTACATTTTTCAATGTCAAAAAAATAGACTTCTCTGTCACTTTTGCCAGGACTTTTTTTGACCCTTAATCCCTTGTGAGTTGCCATGTGTCCAGCAGGGCAAACAAATCGATCTGCATCTTTGTTATAGTCAAATGTATTTCCCTCTTTTCTACATCCTTGTGTTATGGAAGGATTAAGTTTTGCTACAACATTTATATTTTGTTTTTTTGCCAGTTCTAAATTTTCCTTTCCCGAGTAAGCAGTATCTCCAATTATTGTGTCTACTTCAATGCCATTTTCTTTACTAATTTCTAATAGTTTTGGTAATTCCGGGCCATCACCTTTTTCTCCAGATGTTACCACCGCAGCAGTAATGATCCGTTCTTCAGACATAGCAAGATGGGTTTTGTAGCCAAAAAATGAACTATCGCTTGACTTATGACCTGTTTTAGCTTCTGAATCTTTTGATAGAATACAATTCTCACTAGCGTCTTCAATCGTCTCTTTCAATAAATTTAACTTCTCTTGCACCGCAGGTATTGAACTGATATATTCATCTTTTGATATTAGCTGCTCTAAATTTTTAGAATATTCTAATTCCTTTTCTAAATCACTATCATTGTTCTTCTTCGGCATCAGATCTTCCCAAGATTCATCAAAAGTATAAACAACTTTACGCAGTTGTTTTGAACGCTCACGCAATACTTCTATGGCTGAAAAAGGATTGGATTTAGAATGGGTGTGAGTAGCATCCAAAATAATCGATTTGGTGCGGATAATACCCTTTTCAAGAGCAATCGAAACTGTCTTGCTAATCAATAGATTCAATAAATCGGTATCCTTGAGTCGAAGCTTTCTAAATTTTGTAAGTGAACTTGAATTAATCACGCCTTCCTCGGGCGTCATATCTAAAAAGTATTTGAATGAAAGATCAAAACGCGAACGCTCAACTACATCAACATCAGATAATGTGTAAATTGTTTTAAGCAACAAATATTTGAACATGCGAATAGGACTCTCTGCATTGCGCCCATTATTATGACAATACTTATTTACAAGTTCATCATGGATAAAAGAAAAATCAATCAAGTCATTAATCTTCCTGAGCAAATTAGTCTCTGGTACAATCATTGCATACAAAGAACTGAATTCGCTAAGTTGTATTTTATTCTGTAAAATAAGCATTCGGTAGTGGTTTCAATTACGAATACAATATAAAACAGAGTGACTAAAAATTATACTTTTAACCCTTTAAATTATCACCACTTTTTCAGTGCCCTCCTGTCCAGGAGGGGAGTCTTGTGT
>CANLED010000157.1 GCA_947489175.1 Chitinophagaceae bacterium
TACAGAGCGCGTTAGAAGGAAACCTTATTCTGTTATCTTGCTTGATGAAATCGAAAAAGCACATCCAGATATTTATAATATCCTTTTGCAAGTTTTGGATGATGGGCAGTTGACCGATGGTCTTGGTAGGAAAGTGGATTTTAAGAATACTATGATCATCATGACCTCAAACATCGGTGTTCGTCAGCTTAAAAATTTCGGTGAAGGTGTAGGTTTCGCAACCAGTGCGAGACAGGCGAATTCAGAAGAAGCGAATAAGGCCGTTATTGAAAAGGCACTCAAACGTACGTTTTCTCCTGAGTTTCTAAACAGGGTTGATGACGTGATTATTTTCAACAGCCTTGAAAAAGAACATATTTTTGAGATTATTGATATTTTGATGAAAAGTGTCATGAAGCGTTTAATTAACCTTGGTTTTTCAATGGAATTAACTGACGACGCCAAGCATTTTATCGCAGATAAGGGTTACGACCAACAATTTGGTGCAAGGCCTTTACACAGAGCCATTCAAAAATATCTTGAAGATCCTCTTGCTGAGGAGATTCTGAACATGAATATCAAGAACGGTGATATTATGGTTGCTGACCTCGATAAGGAAAATCAGAAAATAATTTTTTCTGTAAAAGAGGGCACACAAATGATTGAAAAAACTGAGGCCTAATTCATCAAATCTTGAATTAATTTTGTCCCGACAAATGTCGGGACTTTTTTTATGCATAAAACGATTATTGGAACAGATGTATTAGAAACAAAACGCTTTCTTGAAGAAGGTGAATTAGTTGCGATTCCCACAGAAACAGTCTATGGATTGGCTGCAAACGCCTTGGATGAGAAGGCAGTATTGAAAATCTATGCTGCAAAAAATAGACCTCAATTCAATCCCCTTATTCTTCATGTTGCCAATTTAGATCAATTCCGAAAATTAGTATTGGATATCCCCTTGGCATGTAAAAAATTGCTGCTTGAATTGACTCCCGGGCCAATTACTTTTCTTCTTCCCAAGTCTGATTTAGTACCCGATTTAGTTACTGCCGGCAGTAACTTGGTTGCCATCAGAATCCCAAATCATCCGCTAACACTTGAATTACTTTCTCAATTGGATTTTCCTTTGGCTGCACCCAGCGCTAATCCCAGCGGATATGTGAGTCCTGTGACTGCTGAACATGTTATGGATGGACTAAACCAAAAGCTTCCGTATATTTTAGATGGCGGAACTTGTCAAATAGGTTTGGAATCTACAATTGTTGGATTTGACGTAGATAAGGTAATAATACACAGGCTTGGAGGCATCAGTGCTGAGCAAATCAGGGATATTACTGACAATCATGTTGAAATTGCCTTGTCTCATGCTTCTCCGACTGCTCCAGGACAGTTAAAAAGTCATTACGCAACAGCAAAGCCTTTTTATCTTGGTGATGTGGAGTTACACATAATAGAAAATAAAGGAAAAAGGATAGGCATTATTTCATTTTATAAAAGCTATTCAGCATTAAATCCAGCCGTAGAAATTCTTTTGTCCAACCGAGGCAATCTTAATGAAGCTGCAGCAGCACTTTTCAGTGCCATGAGAAACATGGATTCCGCCAATGTTGATGTAATCATTGCAGAAAGATTCCCAGATCAAGGAATTGGGATGGCGATAAATGATCGGTTAGAGAGGGCCGCTTTTAAACCCTAAACTTTCAACCTTAAACTTTCAATCCTAAACTTTCAACCTTAAACTATCTCCGACAACTCCAACCACCGCATCTCTTTTTCATCTATCAATTTTGAAACTTCACTAAAGCGATTGGAGATTTTTTCTATTTGCGCATAGACAAGGGTACTATCTGATAACTTTTCAGACAGTTCTGTTTTTTCCTGATTTAATTTTTTGAGTTCTTTTTCCAGCAAATCATATTCTCTTTTCTCATTGAAGGTTGGCTTTTTTTTGGTTGATTTAGCCTCTTGTTCAACTTCTCTGTTTACGATGATTTGTGATTTTACTTTTTCAGGATCAACGGTTTTTTCATTTTGTTCTTCCCTATATTCAGCATAGTTTCCAGGGAAATCGCGGATAACACCCTGACCTTCGAAAACAAACAAGTGATCCACAATTCTATCCATGAAATAGCGGTCATGGCTGATGATAATTAAGCAGCCTGGAAAATCCATCAAAAAGTTTTCAAGCACCGATAAAGTAGGAAGGTCTAAGTCGTTTGTTGGCTCATCTAACACCAAAAAGTTAGGGTTCTTGAAAAGGATGGTGAGCAAATGCAACCTTCTTTTTTCTCCTCCGCTCAACTTGCTTATAAAGCTGTATTGTTGGTCTGGAGAAAATAGGAAAAGTTCAAGAAACTGAGCTGCACTGAGCGTTTCACCGTTTGCAAGAGGGAAATGCTCTGCAATATTTTTTACATATTCAATGACCCTCATGTCTTGTTTGATGGTAAGACCTTGTTGAGAGTAATTTCCAAATATGATGGTGTCGCCTATGTTGATTTTGCCGCTATCGGGCTTTTCCAAACCTTGCAGCATATTAACGAAAGTAGATTTACCAGCTCCGTTTTTCCCTATAATTCCAATTCGATCGCCTCTTTTAAAAGTATAATCAAAACCGGAAAGGATCGTTTTTTCACCATAAGCTTTATAGACCTTGATGAATTCAGCAATTTTACCACCCAACCTGCTCATCTTCATTTGCAGATCAACCTGCCTATCTTCTATTTTTAACTTGGCAACTTTTTCAATTTCATAGAAATTATCTTGCCTGCTCTTGGATTTGGTTGTTCTCGCCCTAGGCTGCTTCCTCATCCATTCCAATTCCTTGCGAAAGGTGTTCTTAGCTTTGTCAATCGTGGCCATTTCAGATTCAATCCGTGCTGCCTTTTTTTCTACATAGTTCTGATAATCACCTTTATAAGAATAGATTTTGCTGTTGTCTAGCTCCCATATTTCATTGCAAACCATGTCAAGAAAATACCTGTCATGTGTAACAAGTAATAAGGTTATTTTTTCTTTATCTAGGTAATGTTCAAGCCATTCTACCATTTCAACATCAAGGTGATTGGTAGGTTCATCCATAATCAACAGACAATGGTTATTCTCAAAGCCAATGTCGATAAGGGTTCTGGCAAGTGCAACTCGTTTGCGTTGGCCTCCGCTTAAACTTCCTACTTTTTGGTCAAGGTGATGTATGTTTAACTTGCTCAAAATTTGTTTCACTTTGGCGTCGAAGTCCCAAGCATTCTGGTCTTCCATCTCAATCAGCGCATCAGTAATTTTGTCTGGATCGTTAGAATCTTCCGCTGCCTCATATTTTTTGATGGCATTGATAACTGGGTGGTTATGGGCGAAAATGTTATCCAGGATACTTGATGATTCATTGAAAATGGGGTCTTGTTCAAAAAGAACGGTATTCACCCCTTTGTTTATCCAAACTTTTCCTTTATCAACAGTTTCGGTGCCTGAAAGAATCCTTAGCAGGGTTGATTTTCCAGACCCATTTCTGGCAATCAGGGCTATTTTATCTCCTTCATTGATGTGAAATGAGATATTGCTAAAAAGAGGCTTAATTCCGTATGATTTCGCTAATCCTTCAACTGTAACATAATGCATTTTGCAAAGGTAATTTATAATGAGGCAACGGGCAAGAAAATAGGGGGTTGGAAATGAAATGATGAGGGGAATACTATCTTGGGATGGAAAAAAAGTAAAAAATGATGCAGATAAGTATCACAAAAATAATCAACACAGGAATAATCATGCGTTCTTGCCGCTCAGATTTTATCTTCGATGAAATTTGTTTTTCCCATTCCAGGTTTAACGTATCATGGTTGTTCAAAAGCTTTTTAAGGCGCGATTTTAATTGACTTTGACAATCACTGTTGAGTTCTGTTGACATCCGCATGGCTGAAGAAATGCATGTTTTTTCTAAGGAGCTTTCATGTTCGTTGATGATTGTTTCAATCCTGGCGGTACTAAAAAGGGAAAGTAATTGTTGGAGAAGTGTGTAGTGATTCATCCTGAACTTATCTGTACCACTTAAATATTGCTCAGTTTTGATGATCAACTTTATGATTTGATCAGCTGGCATGAAGCCTTCCATTTTTGATCCTATTGATTGCTCTAGCCATCTTTCATAATGGTATTGCTCCCTTTTTTGATCATCTGACAGCACCTCATACGCTTCTTGTATTTCTCTGAAGAGTTGATCATCTTTAGTTTCCCCTTGTTTGTCAGGATGATATTGAAAAGCTTTTTTCCTATATGCTTTTTTGATACTGTGTTTGTCAGAACCTACTTCAACACCAAGAATTTGATAATAATCTTTTAAGGGCATGGTTTACTCTCTGATAAAAAATAGGCTATCTCACTTAACAAAAATTAAATTAAGTAAGATAGCCTAATCAGTTATTTTATTAATATTCAGAATACTTTGTTGCTTTTAAAAATAAAGTCACATTTTTTGAAACAATTTTTTCATATTCTTTCAATCCTGATAATTTTTTCCATTCCGCGTCATCTCTAAAGGAATTCCAGTGATTGTCGCGGTCTTTCATGCTTTCAAAACTTGTCATGTACATTAGATTTGGCATGGTTGGGCCACTGATAACTTCTGCATAGAATACTGCGTTAAAACCAAGTCTGGCAAATAGCGGAACTTCTCCGCCTTCATTAAACATCTCTACTTTCTTCCAATATTTTTTCTCAGTAGCACTTTGATAGCTGCGTAGTTCATAAATCTTGTCTTCTATTGATCCTTTTAAACTTGGAGGAGTGAGTGTAGGTGCAAACCTAAAACCTTCCATTACAATAGACATCAGTTTGTCGTAGGCCGGTGCTTCATTTGTTGCATTTAGGTAAGCCGATGCTTTTCCTGCAACTTTATCTTCTAAAAACAAGGTTTTATTGAGTGTAGGAATTTGATTTAAATTTTTATATGGAATCAAAACATAAAGCTTTTTTACCTTTGCAGTGTCGTTGTCCTTTAGTGTAAAAGCACCTATTTTTTCAATTCCTTTTTTGTGAAAAAATGGCATAAGCGCCTCAGAAATGAACTCGTCAATCATCTGTTTTTGTTCTGCAGAATGATATTCATAGACTTTAAGCTCATAGAAGTTTTTAGGTTCCTTGTTTTTTTGTGCATGGATAGAGACCGAGATAAATGTTAAGAATGCAATAATTAAATATTTCATATGAATTTTTTGAAGTGGTATAAAGGTATTCAAAAAAATAATCGCTGAAATAAAAGACCGTTGAAGTTTCAAAAAACTACTTTTTGTTTTGCATTTTTTGAAAATGTTCTACGACATGTCATACTATATAAATTTGGTCACGTTTCTAATTTGTTAAACAAAATAAAAACATAGATGACACAACGTATCTTTGCCCAAAGTAATTCATAATATGGATGTATTGGTTCAATTACAAGAAGCAATTGATTTTATCAGATCAAACTACACAGTTAAACCATCAATTGGGGTAGTATTGGGGAGTGGATTGGGTGGTTTTATCGACTTTGTAGATGTTGAGCAAGAAATCGCTTATTCCGAAATTCCACATTTCCCCGTATCTACAGTTGAGGGGCACGGTGGTAAACTAATTTTGGGTAAAATTGGTGAAAAACATATTGTAATCATGGCTGGTAGATTTCATTTTTATGAGGGTTATACCCCTAATGAAGTCGTTTTTCCAATTAGAGTGATGAAACTATTGGGTGTAGAAAATCTTTTTATTTCAAATGCTGCAGGTGGTGTTCACCCAGATTTTGAAGTGGGAGACTTGATGGTGATAAAAGACCATATCAGTTTCTCGGTGGTAAATCCACTTCTTGGAGAAAATGTTTCAGCATTGGGGCCAAGGTTTCCCGACAT
>CANLED010000158.1 GCA_947489175.1 Chitinophagaceae bacterium
GGATAAATCCAGTATTTTTTACCGAAGATTGTAGCTTCCGGATCGGCGTACCATCCTGGAAAGAGTGGATTGCCACTAAAATTTGCAGGACTTTTGGTGGCTTGTGACCATGCCGGTGAACTGCATACAATGAGGCAGCATAGAAGATATAAGTGAATCTTTCTCATTGCTCAAATTTAGTCTAAAATGAGGTTGATTAAACAGGGTTATTTCCTATCTGCCATCATCTTCATGATTTCAATTCCCAACCCATCCGAAATGGCATTCATGTTGAAGGCATTGATTGCAACAAAGACAGCTGTTCCATTTACTTTATCAAAAGCACAAAACGTAGAAAATCCATAGGTTCCGCCATTGTGCCAAATGATCTCAGGTTTGCCTGTTTCAATCAATAAATGCCATCCCTTTGCAATGCTAATTCTATTGTTGATGGGAGCTGAAATAGTTGTTACACTTTCTAATATTTTATTTGCTGGATGATTGAGGATGTATTCAAGATAAGTTAGCATGTCGTTTGCGTTTGACTTCACCCCACCTGCTGCTTTCAATGCATTCATGTCCCAATATTCAGCTGCAGCACCATTAAAGTATCCAACAGCAATCGGTAAATTTTCTTTTGTTGTCAATCCTGTTGATTTCATCTTGAAGGGTACAGTGATGTATTTTTTCACCAGTTCTTCATACGATTTCTTGGAAATATTTTCAGCCAAAACACCCGCCAACCCCATTCCGAGGTTTGAATAACTGACTTTTTTATTTGTGTCTAGAATGGCTTTTTTCAAATAACTATAAAGGTTATTCAAGTCATAGTTGATGTATGGTTGCATCGGATTCTTTCCCATGTCCATGTTGCTTGGAAGCCTTGGCAATCCTGATGTATGGTTCATCAATTGAAGAAAAGTTATACCAGAAACAGTTTTATTTTTTCTTATACTATCTGGTAAAAATGCACCAATTGATGTGCTTACATCTATGTTTTTTTCTTTTAAAATTGATGTTAGGATATAGGCTGTAAAGGTTTTGGTGATGCTGCCAATTTCTAATTGTGTTTCAAGATTAAAAACTTCTTCAATTGCCTTATTGGCAAATCCACTTGTGTAGAAATCTCTTTTGTTTTTCTGACTTGTTGCAGCAATGATGCCAGGTACTTTCTTGCTTTTGATTAAGCTGTCAATCTTATCTTGAATTGAAATGTATTCTTTTTGTGAAAAGGAACTCATCACAACAAGCAGCAAAGAAATGAACACATATATTTTTTTCATCTTGGTGAAATTACTTAAACTTAGGTTAATGAATGCTGAGTTAAGTTTAGCAAACGATATTCTTGATATCTATTGTAACTTTGCACACGCAAGCAGATGGGGTAATATCATGCAATCGATATTTTGTCTGAAATGACTTTTCAACATAAAACATAGAACTTAGAACTAATTTATATGAATACTGAATTCCAAAAGATAATAGATTTTCGCAGGTCAAATAGAAGCTTTGACCCGAATGTGCCCGTTCCAGAAGAAGTGATTCGTGTGAGTTTAGAGCGTGCCATTTTATCTCCCAACAGCAGCAACATGCAGTTGTGGGAGTTTTATTGGTTGGAATCTAAAGAGGCAATTGATCAAATGATTCCACTTTGTTTGGGTCAGCAAGCTGCTGCAACAGCCAAACAAATGGTGGTTTTTGTTACCCGCAAGGATAAGTGGCGCATGCGTGCCAATTGGAATTTAGACCGTATCAAGGAAACAATTGTTGGGGAACCGAGTAAGATGCAAACAAACGGAATGAAGTATTATGGCAAACTCATGCCATTGATTTATACCAACGATCCTTTCGGATTCATGACTTTCATCCGAAAAAGCATCAGCTTTTTTATGGGTTTGAAAAAGCCATTTCCTAGAAGTGGAGGTATTGCCAATCAACGCGTTACTGTCCACAAATCATGTGCATTGGCGGCCCAGACTTTTATGCTTTCCGTTGCTGCAGAAGGGTTTCATTCTTGTCCAATGGAAGGCTTCGATGAGAAACGCGTGAAGCGTGCGTTGAACTTGCCTAGGGGTGCTGAAATCAACATGATTGTTTCTGTTGGACTCGGAACCCTAGCAGGAATATGGGGACCTCGTTACCGTGTTCCTTATGAAGAGGTTGTTTTTAAGAAATAATTTTATTGATGCTGAAAATCAATTCAATTTTCTGAAAATATTTATCAGCGAGGCTGCAATCTTTTTATAGCCCTTGTCGGATGGATGCAATCCGTCGTATGTAACATTGATTGATTTCATTGGATAAGGATATTCATCTGTATTTGGATTAAATGGTATTCCAATGAAATCAGGGTATTTGAAATTTTTATAGCTGCCATCAACAGGGTTTTTCAAGCGTTTGAATTTTACAAGTTGTGCAAGCCCCATTCCTTCTTCGTGGAACAAGTCAACAACTTTTATATGCTCATACTTCCCTATTTCAACTATCGCATTGGCAAAATTTTCCAACTGTTGACCACCTTTCTCTTTATAAGATCCCCACGCATTATTTTTTGCATCATTGATATAAACAAAATCAACACGTTGCATTGGTGTTATCAATACAATGGTTGCTTGATCATTAAGCGATCGTAATTTATCAACGATAATCCTGAAAGATCCATTAACGGTTTTAGTGCCTGTGTTGTTTTTATAGTCATCAATAGTGCCCAATGGCTTTGCACCCCACCAATCATTTGTTCCCAAAAAAACCGAGTAAATATCTGCTTTTTGGATGCCTAGCTTTTCGATGTCTGTAGCAATTTTAGTGGCTGTCCACCCATTGTATCCCTTATTAATATACTGAATATTTTCGAGTTTTTCTGTGACCATAGTCATGTATCCCTTCGTGATCCTATTGCCCGTTTCATTTTGATGGTCGTTCAAATAGGTGATTGAATCACCGAGAGCTAGCCAGGTAATTGGCTTGGGTTTGAAGGAAAATTGTAGTCCAATCATTAAGCTGAATAGAATGATTTTTTTCATATTATTTTGGTAGGGCATGCAACAGTTCCATGCCTGTGGATGATCGAATTTTAAATCCAGTCCATGGTTTTACATTTGAATCTGGTTGTACATTCAAATACTTATTGTAATCCAAATTTTTTAGTTGGATGCCTAAAAATGCTGTTACGAAATGTTGGTTGATGTTGTTGATGCGGTATTCGTTCCATGATGATTCTGAATAATGGCCAAATTCATTTGGATTGATACCTGGCATCAACGTTTCTGCAGGAGGTGCATTAGGCGCTACATTGTGGCGGGCATTGAAGTAAGTTAACATGTAGCGGTTGGCGTTGGTTGCGCCTTTGTAAATGGCCTTAATTCCATTCTCGTAGCCAGATACATCATCCAAATTGCCAGCTACGAAAAAAGTAGGTACATGCAATCCTTCGAGTCCCTCTGCGTCCCACACACCGCGTTGCATTCCCCAAGGGGCGAAGGCCACCACTGCTTTGATTCTTGGGTCTTGGGATGCTTTAAATTCCGGGTCGTTGGTCATGCGTGATTTGATAGCATGACTCCCTCCGGTTAGTTGTGCAAATGTGGTGTCTAGCTTCTTGCTATAACCCGCACCAGCGGCATTTAGAACGCCATATCCGCCCATTGAATACCCAACGATACCTGTGTTGTCTGCATCAGCCATGCCCTTTAAAAAATGCTTGCTATTGGGTGTGTTCCATGAAGCAACTTGGTTTATAACAAACAAGATGTCTTTGGCCCTGTTAAGCAGCGTACTTTGAAATCCATCTTTGTCGCTATACGTAGATTCTGTATGTCCAATCGCCACTACAACATACCCCTTTGAAGCCAAGTTTTCAGTTAAGTAAGTTAACAAGAGTCTTGATCCGGGATAACCATGAGACACGACTACGAGTGGAAATTTTCCTTCAGATAGATTCGGTTTTGCATCGCGTGTTGCTCTTCCAGGAAGAGAATATGGAATCAATGGTCTTGATGTGTCTTTATAAATTCCAAGGGTTGCATTGTAGGTAGTTAGTTGATTTTTGCCATCTTTAACAATGGCTGGATACCATACTTCCAATTGAAGTTTTCTATCATATAAGGGATCTACTCCTCCCTTTGATTTTAAAATATCAATTTGTCCTTTGTTGATAATTTCCAATGTCTGCACACCTATCGGGTAAGAACCTCTGGCAGAAAGTGCTGGCGCATCAGGCAGGGCATCACCCACAATAAAATCAGTGCTTTTTACCTGTGCGCTTGCCATGTTGGCGAAGACAATTATGCAAATTGATGTTAGTAATAATCTTGTCGAAAGCAGATTCATTGTTAAGAATTTTAGATTGATGTTTTTCCGTTTGACTTGAACTTGCGCAATTGATAAAATCAAATTACAATTTAGTTGAAACAGTTTTATTTTCTTTCATATCGTTTCTTGCTAAAACAAGCGCAATTAAACTTATTAATGCAGTTGCGGATAAAAAATATCCAACATAATTAATTCCATAATTTTTGGCCAGCATGGTGGCAATAAACGGTGTTAAGGAACCTCCCAGGATTCCTGCCAATGTAAATGCCAAGGAAGCTCCTGTATAACGGACATTGGTAGGAAATAATTCAGCCATGGCTGTACCAATCAAACCGTATGATAAACCCATTAACAGCAAGCCTATGTAGTGAAATACTATGATGGATGGCCAATTTCCTGCAACAAAGAGATAGGGGATAAAAAAACCAAAAACAATAACACCAATGGTCGCAAACATCCAAATACGAACCCTCTCATATTTATCTGCCAATACAGCTGAAATGACGATTCCAAGTGTAAAAAACAGCATGGAACTTATTTGAGTTAAGAGATATCCTTGTCTTGCATATTTCATGGAAGAAGTGCCCCAACTTAGGGAGAAAACAGTCAGCAAGTAGAAACAAAGAAAAGCAGTCACACAAGCGAATGTTCCTAGGGTTAGTACCTTCGTATGGTTGCTGAATAGTTTTAAAATTGGGAATTTTACCCGTTCTTGTTTTTCAACTGCTTCAAGGAAGGCAGGCGTTTCAATCAATTTCAGTCGAACATATAAACCTACCGCAACCAATATGGCACTTGAAATAAAAGGGATTCTCCATCCATAATCTAGAAATTGTTCTTCACTTAAAAGTTTACCCAAGATCAAAAAAATACCTGAAGAACATATGAATCCAAGCGGGGCACCCAATTGTGGGAACATTCCGAAGCGGGCTTTTTTACCTTCAGGGGCATTTTCTGTAGCCAACAAAACAGCACCGCCCCATTCTCCACCCAATCCCAATCCTTGTCCAAACCGTAATGTGGCCAACGCAATGGGCGCCCATATTCCGATTGACTGATAACCCGGGAGCAAACCAATTAAAAATGTAGAACAACCCATTGTGAGCAAAGCAGCCACCAATGTTGCTTTTCGGCCAATTTTATCACCAAAATGTCCAAATAACGCCGCACCGAATGGCCTGGCGATAAAGGCCAAGGCAAAGGTTGCCAATGACTCTAGGGTTGCTGTTGTAGGATTTGATGTTGGGAAAAAAAGTTTCGGGAAAACAAGGACTGCCGCTGTGGCATAGATGTAAAAGTCAAAAAATTCAATGGTAGTACCTGCAAGACTTGCTATCAAAACCCTTCTGGTTGAATTTTTTGTTGGACTGTTGGATGTCATGATATAATACAATTGTGATTTAATTTATTGGAGGATAGTGTTGATATTATCCTCCAATAAAAATAAGTCAATAAAAGAAAAGAATGGCAACTGATTAAAGCAATGACATCTTATGTGGCTTAGAATTTACTTTTTGGAATCACTTAAAGTTGAAAATCAAGGGTAAAAGGAACGTTACCAATGC
>CANLED010000159.1 GCA_947489175.1 Chitinophagaceae bacterium
AGATATTGATTGAGCTTGCTCTTATCAGAAGAGAGACTAAGTCAAAAATGCCTTACTTAAGACCTGATGCGAAAAGCCAGGTTACCATCGAGTATGATGATAATCATACTCCAATTGGTATCAATGCCATTGTTGTTTCAACCCAACATGATGATTTTGACAAGAGTGATGCAAAGATGTTGGCGAAAATTAAAAGTGATGTCATCAACATTGTAATTCCTCGTGTTAAGGCAAAGAGCAAAAAAGAAGTTCAAAAATTATTCAGCGATAGCATCAACTATCATATCAATCCAACTGGAAAATTTGTAATCGGTGGTCCGCATGGCGATACTGGATTAACAGGTCGTAAAATCATTGTTGATACCTATGGTGGAAAGGGTGCTCATGGTGGCGGTGCTTTCAGTGGTAAAGATCCTTCCAAAGTGGATAGAAGTGCAGCTTATGCCGCTCGTCATATCGCTAAAAACATGGTAGCAGCAGGTGTTGCTGATGAAATCTTGGTTCAAGTGTCTTATGCAATTGGTGTGGCAAAGCCAATGGGTATTTTTGTTGATACTTACGGAACATCTAAAGTGAAACTTACAGATGGTCAAATTGCTTCTAAAGTTGAAAAATTATTTGATATGCGCCCTTACGCTATTGAAACTAGGTTAAAACTGCGCAATCCAATTTATCAAGAAACTGCTGCATACGGCCACATGGGTAGAACTAATGAAGTTGTTACAAAATACTTCGATATTCCTGGCGGTGCGGGCAAGAAAAAAGCCATGAAAGTTGAATTGTTTACATGGGAAAAACTTGACTTTGTTACCAAAGTTAAAACAGCTTTTAAAATAAAATAAATAGTTTATCGTATAATGAAGAAACCCTCTATGTACAGAGGGTTTCTTCATTATTGAATGTTATGAATGCACAAAAAAATAATTGGAAGATTCTTTCTGAAAAAATTCAGTACGATAATCCATGGATTAAGGTAACAGAATATGATGTTATAACTCCAGGGGGTAGTGAAGGTATATATGGGAAAGTACACTTTAAAAATATCGCTATAGGTATTATTCCCATTGACGATGAAGGTAATATCTACTTGATTGGGCAATATCGATTTGTACTCGAGCAATATTCATTGGAAATCCCTGAAGGTGGCGGCCCCCTTGGCATTGATCCTCTTATCGGTGCAAAACGTGAACTCAAAGAAGAAACTGGATTAGAAGCGGCTAATTGGACTAAAATCCTTGAAATGCATTTGTCTAATTCTGTTTCTGATGAATTGTCAATTATTTATCTTGCAACATCACTAACACACGGTATTGCTGAACCAGAAGATACCGAAGAGTTGGAATTGATAAAAATGTCTTTTGATGAAGCCTATCATAAAGTATTGCAACATGAAATAACAGACGCAATAACAGTTGCTGCAATCCTTAAATTGAAAATCATGTTTTTAGAAAAAGAGATATTAAATGCATAAAACATCCGTTAACATTATCGGCAGACAACCAGTGCTTGAAGCATTGAGAGATGGAAAACAACTTGAAAGAATTTTTCTCCAAAAAAATATAGGTGGAGAGGGTATTGATGAAATCAAAATGTTAGCTCAGAAATTAGCTGTGCCTATTAACACTGTTCCAATTGATAAGCTTCATTCTCTTACCCGCTCTAACCACCAAGGTGTAATAGCTATCAACAGTATGGTAGAATATCATGATCTTCAAGAATCCATTGATATTCTTTTACAAACGGGTGTTGTTCCCCTTTTTGTGATGTTAGATGGCATTACAGACGTTAGAAATATTGGTGCCATCGCCAGAACAGCCATGTGCTGTGGGGTTCAGATCATGATTATTCCAGACAAGGGGATTGCTGCGTTAAATGAAGAAGCGGTTAAAACTTCTGCAGGTGCCCTTCAAAAAATAATTGTTTGCCGCGTAAATAGTTTATTGAAAGCAGTTGACACCCTTCATCTTAATGATATTTCTGTTTTCACTGCTGAAATGAAAGCTGAGAAAAAAGTTTATGAACTTGATTATACCACACCTTGTTGCATCATCATGGGCAGTGAAGACAAAGGAATTCAGCCCTATCTTTCAAAAGCTGCTGATGTTCATTTCACCATCCCAATGCAAGGGAAATTTGATTCTTTTAATGTTGGTATTGCAGCTGGAATTACCCTCTTTGAAGCATGTAAACAACGAATGACGCTATCTGCTGAAGCAAATTAATCATTATGCAGTTTAGATTGGAATTTGAACCTAAAGCACTTTCGCCAAAAATCAATATTGATGATAACATCATGTTGCTGGGTTCATGTTTTACTGAACACATGAATGAAAAATTAAGTCAATTTAAGTTTAATACATTGCAAAATCCTCATGGTGTTTTGTTTAATCCAGTTAGCATAAGCAATGCCATAAAATCCTATTCTACACTTTCTTTGGTTGATCATGCGGATCTCTTTTTTCACCAAGGAATTTGGAACCATTGGAGTTTTCATTCTTCCAGAAGCAAAACAGATGCTGATCAAACGATTGCCTGCATGAACAGCAACATTTCTGCAGGAAATATTTTTTTTAAAAAGGCAGGTTGGTTAATCATCACTTTTGGCTCTGCTTTTGTATATGAAATCAATCAAAATTACACGGTAGCTAATTGCCATAAGATGCCTGCACAAGTCTTCAACAAAAGAATGCTGCAAATTGATGAAATTGTTGACAATTATACTTCTCTCATTCATGATTTGAAGGTATTTAATCCTGGGTTAAAAATAATTTTTACCGTAAGTCCAGTCAGGCATTCACGTGAAGGTTTTGTTGAAAATAACAGGAGTAAGTCTGTTTTGCTTTTATCCATCGAAAGAATAATATCCAAACACGCTAATACATTTTATTTTCCTTCTTATGAATTGGTGATTGATGATTTGCGCGATTACCGTTTTTATGCTGAAGACATGGTTCATCCTAATTATTTAGCAACTCAATATGTGTGGGAGAAGTTTGCAGCCTCATCAATCGATGGAAAAAGTAGAGAAATTTTTAAAGAACTTGAACAAATCAACAACGCAGTAAAACACAGACCTCTTCATCCCAATTCTGATGAGCATAAAAAATTCATTGCAAAATTCAACTCATTAGTTGAATCTTTGTCAATCCGTTTCCCTTCATTAAATTTTGACTTCGAAAAACAATTTTTCACGAATTGACTTCATTTATTTGTTAACTTTAAAAAATATACTTTGTCATGAAATATGTAAGATTTATATTTTTTCTCCTACTAAATAGCGGATTGATTTTTGTGCTTAACAGCAGGACCATTCTTCCCCTTCCTTTGGGTAAATTTTTGAGTGTACAGGAAGGTATTTGGCAAAACGCTGAGTCAGTAAATGCTTCTTACAATGAAAAAATCAAGATTGCAGGCATGCAAGGCAAAGCTGAGGTTTATTTTGATGATAGATTAGTTCCACACATATTTGCTGAAAAAGAAAATGACGCATACTTTGTACAAGGTTATCTTCATGCCAAGTTTAGGCTTTGGCAAATGGAGTTTCAAACACATGCTGCAGCAGGAAGAATAAGTGAAATTGTGGGAGAAAAGGGTATAAATTTCGACAAAAATCAACGACGTATAGGCATGGTTTTTGCTGCTGAGAATGCCTTGGGTGAAATCGAAAAAGATCCTTTATCAAAAGCGGCTATTGATGCATATACTTCAGGAATCAATCAATACATTTCAAGCTTACATGCTAGTCAGCTACCTATTGAATATAAAATGTTGGGGTATCAGCCAGAAGCATGGACAAACCTTAAAACGGCATTGTTTACCAAGCAAATGACCAATAATTTGGCTGGGTATGATCGTGATTTTGAATTCACCAATGCACTCAAAGTACTTGGTGAGGAAAATTTTAGGATACTTTATTCAGACTTAGCAGATTCTTTATATCCTGTAATACCCAAAGGAACAGTTTATCAAGCACCTGCTATAACATTAAATGCACCAGAAACAGCAGATTCATTGTATTTTAAAAGAAAAGATACCATTCAAATTGCGCAAGAGTTTAAACCCAATCCCTCCAACGGTAGCAACAATTGGGTGCTAGATGGGAGTAAAACCAAGAGTGGTAATCCTATATTGAGCAACGATCCACATTTGGGGTTAACGCTTCCTTCTATTTGGTACGAAATTCAGATACACACGCCTGAATACAATTCTTACGGAGTTTCCTTCCCGGGAATACCTGGGGTTGTTATAGGGTTCAATGATAATATTGCATTCGGTTTTACAAATGCTGGCAGAGACGTAAAGGATTATTATCAAATTCAATTCAAAAATGATCAACGCAAAGAATATTTGTTTCAAAATGAATGGAAATCAGCATCCCAACGCATTGAACAAATTAAAGTAAAAAATCACCAATTAGTTAAGGATACAGTTTCCTATACAATTTTTGGGCCCGTTACTTATGATAAAAGTTTTAAAACTGATCTAACAGAAAGCCAGTCTTATGCTCTTAGGTGGGTAGCACATGATTCTTCCAATATTTTAAAGATGTGGTTGTTGCTTAATAGGGCTAAAAACTATGATGATTATAAAACGGCTATTGGGTATTTTAATGTACCTGGACAAAACATGATTTTCGCATCCAAAACAGGTGATATAGCATTGTGGCAACAAGCAACTTTTCCGTTAAGATGGAAAGGTCAAGGTTTATTTGTGATGCCAGGAACTGATAGCAGCTATATGTGGAAGGGATACATCCCTAGTGAGGAAAATCCCCATATAGTTAATCCAATAGAAGGTTACATCAGCAGTGCAAACCAACGTGCTGCTGATTCATCATATCCATATTTTATTCCGGGTAACTATGAAGTTTATAGGGCTATTACGATCAACAGAAAATTGGCTGCAATCTCAAATGCAACCATCAGTGATATGATGTCCTTACAAAATGACAACTACAATGTTTTTGCGGAAGAAGCTCGTCCCATTCTTTTACAATTCGTTGATAAAAGTGTCCTTACCAAAGAAGAAAAAAAATACCTGGGAATGGTAGAAAATTGGAACCTAATGAACGATCCCAAAGAAAAGGGAACAGTTTGCTTTGTTGCTTGGTGGGATTCTTTGCATGCAAATGTTTTTAATGATGACCTCAATCAGTCGAAAGTGCCGTTATTGAAGCCTGAAAAATTTGTTTTATTAGAAGCATTAGAAAAAAATTCTGCTTTTAAATTTGTAGATAATATCAATACCCCCATCCAAGAAACATTAACAACACAAGTTACTAGCGCCTTAAAAAAAGCGGCTAAACACCTAGCTCAATTAGAAAAAGAAGATAAAATTGAATGGGCTAAATATAAAAATACTACAGTCTATCATTTACTCAAAACAAACGCAATGGCATTTGCAAGAACAGGACTGATGAATGGGGGAGGACATGGTATTATTAATGCCTCTCAACATGATCATGGACCAAGTTGGAGAATGATTGTTGAACTAACTACACCTACAAAGGCTTTCGGAATTTATCCGGGTGGACAAGATGGAAATCCAGGTAGTAAATTTTATGATAATTTTGTAGACAAATGGACTAAGGGAGAATATTACGCTTTGTGGGTAATGAAAGATTATGATATAAAAGATAAGAGGATTAAATGGAAAATGACTTTTTCTTCAAATTAATGAATTTGTAATTATATGAAATTTATTGTATCCATTGTTATAACTGCATTACTTGCCTTTTCTATGGGACTATTATTACCTTGGTGGTCAATAGCCATTGCTGGGTTAATTGCAGGGTTGTCAATCCCACAAAAACTAATTTTTTCAATGTTGTCATCATTCATAGCG
>CANLED010000160.1 GCA_947489175.1 Chitinophagaceae bacterium
CCCTATTTCGTTGAATGGCCTTCACAACCTTGCTAATGGCGTCATCTTGTCCAACAACCATGGCTTTCATGTCTATGCCCATGTTGCGCAACTTATCGGTTTCGGCTTGAACCATTCTTTTAACAGGGATGCCTGTCATCATGCTCACAACCTCTGCGATGTCTTCTTCACCAATTGGATAGCGTTTATGCTTAGATTCTTCTTCCCAGTTGTTTTTTGCTTTTTCCAATTCTTCTTGCAATCTTTTTTCGGTATCCCTCAAACTTGCAGCTTCTTCAAAACGTTGGCTCTTAACCACCCTGTTTTTCTCCAGTTTGATATCTTCGATTTTCTTTTCAAGTTCGATGATATCTTCCGGAACATTGATATTTTTTAGGTGAACCCTCGCTCCTACTTCATCCAAAACATCGATAGCTTTGTCTGGTAAAAGTCGATCCGTCATATAACGATCACTTAGTTTCACACAAGAGTCGATGGCTTCTTGAGAATAATCTACGTTGTGAAAATCTTCATAACGAGATTTAATGTTGTTTAAAATTTGAATGGTTTCATCTACGGAAGGCGGCTCTATCAGTACTTTTTGGAACCTTCTGTCTAGAGCGCCATCTTTTTCGATGTGCATTCTATATTCATCCAATGTTGAAGCTCCAATACACTGAAGTTCGCCACGCGAAAGTGCTGGTTTGAAAATATTTGAAGCATCAAGAGATCCACTCGCTCCGCCGGCACCAACAATTGTATGTATCTCATCAATAAATAAAATCACATCACGGTTCTTCTCCAGTTCATTCATGATGGCTTTCATGCGTTCTTCGAACTGACCGCGGTATTTTGTACCAGCTACCAAAGCAGCTAAGTCAAGGGATACAACACGTTTATCAAACAAAACGCGGGATACTTTCCTTTGAACGATGCGCAAAGCTAAACCCTCAACGATGGCTGTTTTACCAACACCAGGTTCACCGATAAGGATTGGATTGTTTTTTTTGCGCCTGGAGAGGATTTGAGAAACCCGCTCAATTTCTTTTTCCCTGCCAACGATGGGGTCTAAGGTTCCAGACTCGGCGAGTTTGGTAATATCACGACCGAAATTATCAAGCACAGGTGTTTTGCTTTTACCTGCAGGTTGTGCTTTGGCCGATTTTTGCTGTGTGCTTTTTCTTTCCTCATCAAATTCCTCTTCAGGTTCGTCAGAAAATTCACTTTTGATGTCGTTACTTTTCACTGCACCCAATTCATTTCTAAACAAATCGTAGTCAACGTCGAACTGATTAAGTATTTGTGTAGCGATATTCTCTTTGTTTTTCAAAATCGAAAGAAGGAGGTGCTCGGTTTCAACAAGAGGGCTTTTGAGTGCCTTGGCTTCCAAAACAGTAACCCTGATTACTTTTTCAGCTTGTCTTGTTAGTGGCAAACTGTTGATGTTTTGAATATTTTTGCCTGATTTATCTTTCACCGCCATTTCTACTTCTTTGCGCAATTCATACAAATCAACATTTAGAGATTGCAAAACCTTCAATGCTGTGTTTTCACCCTCGCGGATGACACCGAGCAAAAGATGTTCTGTTCCGATGAAATCATTGCCCAACCTGAGGGCTTCCTCCCGGCTGTAGGAAATGATCTCCTTTACTTGTGCCGAAAAATTGTTATCCATAGAACGTAATATTTAAAATGTACTGATACAATAATAACGAATAATTCCCATTTTGGTTTCAGCTAAATCGCTTCTTTATACTTCAGCCAGAATATTAACCAGTCGTAAACAATTTGGTATCTTTGTAATCTCGTTAATACTTATAAAAATTACAACCAACAAGCTATGAACTTCAAAATTGATACCAAGGATATTTTTTATGTCATTTCCTTAAATGAAACAAAACTAACTGCAAATATGGCAGAGGAATTGATATCATTTATTGCGGAAAAGCAAAAAGAAGAACAAAAGAGCGTGGTTGTTAACTTGATAGAGGTGACAGAAATTGAGGATGCTGCGATAGTTTCTCTTGTATCATTACACGAAAACCTCTATGCGGATAAACATTCATTTGTTCTTTGTGGGTTATCAAGTGAAATAAAAAAAGTTTTTGGACAAAAAGGGTTGACAGAAAAGATAAATATAACGCCTACAGAATCAGAAGCTTGGGATATTGTTCAGATGGAAGAAATTGAGCGAGAGCTCGACATGGATTTTGAATAAAGAGCATCTAATCTTTCACTTATGTTGGCTGTAACCATTCTAGGAAATAATTCTGCTTTATCGATGCATGACAGGCATCAGACTTCTCAGGTGGTAACAACTGATGACCAGCTTTTTTTGGTTGATTGTGGAGAATCTACCCAACTCCAAATGCAACGATACAAAATCAAGAAAAGTAAAATCAACCACATTTTTATTTCTCACTTGCATGGAGATCATTATTTTGGATTACCCGGCTTACTTAATTCATATTCATTAACCAATAGAATAGAGGCTTTGCATCTTCATGCAACACCAGCTTTGAAAGAGGTAATTGACCTTCAAATGAAGGTGTCGGAATCAACATTCAGTTTTGAATTGATATTTCACCCAATAGTAGAAGCTGGCATCTTGTTAGACTTACCAGGTATAACTGTTTCTTGTTTTGCTGTTACACATAGAATTCCATGTTGGGGATTTCTTTTCAAAGAAAAAGAAAAACCGAGAAGAATAAATGTTGAAAAAGCTGCGCTTTATGGTGTTTATCAGGACCACTATAAGGCATTAAAAGAGGGAAAAGATATTTTGAATATCGAAGGAAAAATGATAAAGAATGAATTGATAACCTTAGATGGAGCAGAACCTTTGTCTTATGCATTTTGTGCAGACACAAGATATGATGAAAGTATCATTCCTTATATAATGAATGCTAACTTGATTTATCACGAAGCCACCTACTTAGATGATCAAATGGAAAAGGCTGTTCACCGATTCCATTCAACGAGTTCACAAGCAGCAAACATTGCCTACAAATCGGGTGCAAAAAAATTATTACTCGGCCATTTCAGCAGCAAATATGAAAACCTTCAACTTTTTGAAACGGAAGCTAGGTCTGTGTTTCCCAATTCAGAAGTATCCAAAGAAGGCGTGAGTTATATTGTTAAATGAGATTGACGATTCAAAAGAAATAGTACAAACAATACCCTAAACAAAAATGTGATTCTGATTTAAAATCAGTTTTTTTCGAATCAATTTATTAGCTTAAGATGGGTAATTTAATGAAGCAATAAATTTAGATTAATGAACAAATTATAAATAGAGGGGGGATTGAATGATGAAAAACTGATCTAACAACTCTTCATTTTTCAATCACTATTTTTCATTTTAAACCGTCTCCATCAACTTCTTAATCTTTTCCTTTAGTGCTGCTCCAACCCCAACAACAGGAAGCCTGAATGTATTTTTTACAATACCCATTTCATTTAAGTAAGCCTTTACCCCACTTGGACTCCCTTCAGCAAAAAGGGAGTTGATGATAGGAAGAAATTTTTCATGAATGGGCCTTGCTGATGCGAAATCACCATCCATGCAATGATTTACCATTTCAGAGAATTGCTTGGGAAATGCATTCGCAACAACAGAGATAACGCCAATCGCTCCACACGCCATTAATGGCAGCGTAAGACCATCATCACCGCTTATTACTTCAAAGCCTACAGGCTTATCCTTGATAATTTGCATTATCTGTTCAACACTTCCGGATGCCTCCTTTGTTGCAATAATATTTTTACAAGCGCGAGCAATTCTTAATGTAGTTTCTGCATTCACATTCATCCCTGTTCTACCAGGAACATTGTACATGATCATAGGCAAAGGAGATGCCTCACTTATGGCTTTATAATGTTGGAATAAACCTTCACTACTAGGTTTGTTATAGTAAGGACTTACAGATAATATTGCGCTATATCCAGTGATGTCAAATTCATTAAATGCATTGATAACAGCACGGGTATCATTTCCTCCAATTCCAGCAACAAGAATGCATTTGCCGTTGTTGAATTTATTGACAAGTGAAAAAATTTCTTGTTTTTCTTCTTTAAACAAGGTTGAATTTTCGCCAGTGGTACCAAGAACCACAAGATAGTTTACGCCACCATTTACAAGATGTGCAATTAAATTTTCAAGTGATTCCTTATCAAGTTCTCCATTTTCTAAAAATGGGGTAACAATTGCCACACCTGTACCTGAAAAAGTATGTTTCGTCATGTTGATTTTTTATGATTCAATTTGCTGATTTTCTTCCCAGAATCCCATTTTGGAGAACTTATCAATTCGTTGATCTATTCTAAGATCAGGGTCCATATCTTTCAATTCAGCCAATGTATTTATCAATTGTGCTTTTACCAATGCCGCTGCTTCATCGTGATCCCAGTGAGCTCCACCTAGAGGTTCTGGTATTACACCATCAACCAATCCAAATCCCAGCATGTGCTCTGACGTAAGTTTCAATTCTTCAGCAGCTTTTTCTTTTTGATCCCAACTGCGCCATAGAATTGAGCTACAGCTTTCAGGAGATATAACAGTATACCATGTGTTTTGCATCATAAACACTTTATCACCCACACCGATACCCATGGCTCCACCACTTGCACCTTCGCCAATAATCACACAGATTACAGGAACACGCAGTCTCAACATTTCAATAATATTTCGTGCAATTGCTTCACCTTGTCCACGTTCTTCTGCTTCAATGCCGGGAAATGCTCCCGGAGTATCTACCAATGTTATGACAGGTTTGTTGAATTTTTCTGCAAGTTTCATCAACCGAAGAGCTTTTCGATAACCTTCTGGATTAGCCATGCCGAAATTTCTCAATTGACGAGTTTTGGTATTTGTCCCTTTTTGTTGGCCGAGAATCATTACTGTTTGCCCCTCAATTTCACCAAAACCACCCACAATGGCTTTATCATCTTTGAAACTTCTATCACCATGCAGTTCAACAAAATTGGTGCAAATTTTTTCGATGTATGAAAGCGTATAAGGTCTATCAGGGTGCCTACTCAGTTGAACTTTTTGCCAGCTCGATAAATTCTCTGTGATGTCTTTTTTCTTTTCAAGAATTTTTTCTTCTAACTGTCGAATTGAATCAGATAAGTCTAATTTATTTTTTTCGGCAGTGTGTTTAATCTGGTCAATTTGATCATATAGATCTTTAATTGGCTTCTCGAAATCCAGAAATTGTCTTGTTGTTATATCTGACATGGGCTGAAATTAATATACTTTGACCATAAAGATAAGCATTGATGAATTTTTTTACAATTTTGTATTTATAATTTAAAAAAATACTATCTTTGCGACCCGAAAATGAATGAAACGAAAGTTGAAACAAAATCGGAAGCTCTTAAAAGATATTGGATCGGTAGTTCAGTTGGTTAGAATGCCGCCCTGTCACGGTCCCGGCTTAGCTGGGAAGGGTTCGAGTTTAAAAATTAGTTCTTTGTTAGAAAATATTGGATCGGTAGTTCAGTTGGTTAGAATGCCGCCCTGTCACGGCGGAGGTCGCGGGTTCGAGTCCCGTCCGGTCCGCAACTCCAAGTTTAAAAGCCCTGTAAATCAATGATTTATGGGGTTTTTTATTTTAATGGTACAACATAGGTACAACAATTGTAAAATTTCTTTTATTTTCACACAATCGTTCTTGTTTAAATGTTATTCAAGAGTCATTAAAATTAAGATGGTGACTTATTTGACTGATTTGACACACATCAAATGAATACGAGCGACGGCTAAATACCACCTGAGTTTTTTTGTTACGTATTTTCATATTT
>CANLED010000161.1 GCA_947489175.1 Chitinophagaceae bacterium
TATGGAAAAAATAAAAAAAATCGGAACAACAGAAATTTTCTCTTGGCTACCACCAGAAAAATACAGCTTCATCATCATTTCTCCTAGCAATCTAAAATTGATGATGGAAGAAAAAAAATTAGATACCTATTACCAATACCTTAGAAAACAATTACCCGGAAAATTTTAAGGATTCCTTTCAAATAAAGCCAATGCTTTTATTTAGCTTTACCCCATGAGAGAACCATTAAAAAAGACCAGTGAAACGTCGAAACCGGTCCGCATCTTTTGGAAATTATTTTTCATTTTTTGGGCAGCAATAACACTGCTTATAATACTCATTTATGTAGGACTATTTGGCAAACTTCCGTCAATAGAAGAATTGCAGAACCCCGCTATGATGTCTTCATCTGAAATTTATGCAGATGATGGAACACTGATGGGAAAGTTTTATTTGAAAGACCGCATTAATGTAAAATATCAAGATATTTCTCAAAACGTCATCAAAGCCCTAATTTCTACAGAAGATGAACGTTTTTATCAGCACTCTGGAATAGACATCAAAAGTTTAACCAGGGCCATTATTTTCCTAGGAAGTGAGGGTGGTGCTAGCACAATCACACAACAAACCGCAAAGGCACTGCTTGGACAAGAAAGCCGAAAAAGTGTGATGAGGATTATTGAGAAACTCAAGGAATGGATTGTAGCCATTCGGCTTGAAAGAAATTTCACCAAAGAGGAAATTGTTACTCTTTACCTCAACATGGTCAATTACGGAGATGAAACTTATGGAATTAGAAATGCAGCCAAAACATATTTTCAAAAAGAACCAGGCCAACTGACAATTGAAGAGTCTGCAGTATTAGTGGGCTTGCTAAAAGGCAGCACCAGGTATAACCCCAGAAGAAATCCAAAGGCGTCGATGGCCAGAAGAAATACGGTGTTAGATCAAATGGTGCGCAATAATTTTTTGTCAAAAGAAGAAGCCAGGAAATTAAAAATTGGTCCCATTAATTTAAAATACCTAAAACTTGATGAAAATGCGGGCATGGCTCCTTATCTAAGAGAAGTGCTGAAAGAAGAAATCAAAAGCTGGTGTAAAGAAAATACAAACCCCAAAACAGGTGAGCCCTATGATATATATAAAGATGGACTGAAAATTTTCACAACCATCAACCCTAGAATGCAAGAATATGCAGAAATAGCGGTATATAGACACATGCAAAACCTTCAAAAGGTGTTTCTGTCGCAACAAAACATCAAAGATGGTTCTATTTGGAAAAGTAAAGAAGGACAAAATGTGCTCAACAATGCCATCAAACAAACAGAACGATGGAAAAGTATGCAAGAAGAAGGCATTGATGAAGAAGAAATCAAAAAGACCTTCATGGAACCAGTGAACATGAAAATATTCAGCTGGAATGAAAAAAGAGAAAAAGATACTTTAATGAGTCCACTAGACTCTATAAGGTACCACAAACAAATCATGCAGATAGGACTGCTCTCAATGGATCCTATGACAGGCGAAGTGAAAGCTTGGGTTGGTGGAAGTAATTTTAAGCGCTTCAAATTTGACCATGTTAACATAAAAACTAAAAGACAAGTCGGGTCAACTTTCAAACCTATTCTCTACACATTAGGTGTGATGAATGGATTTAGGCCAGAAAGCGTTTTACCGGCAGGACCTGTAAACATGGGAGATAAAATGATCACTGGAAAAGGTGGACCCTTGGCTATTTGCTTGGCATTTTCACACAACCCAGGGGCTGTACATCTCATCAATACACTGGGAGTTCAGAGAACAGTCGACTTTGCAAAACAATGTGGTATAACCAGCAAAATCCCACCCTATCCTTCCATTGCATTAGGATCGGCAGATTTGTCTCTAGTTGAAATGGTTCAGGCTTACAGCATGTTTCCAGGAAGAGGCTTTAATGTTAAGCCCTATTTCATCAGCAGGATAGAAGATAAAAATGGCAATGTATTGGCATCATTCAGGGGAGAAACCAAAGAAATCATCAGCGAAAATGAAGCATATATCATGACCAAAATGCTTCAAGGGGTCGTTGATTTTGGAACAGGCAGGGCCTTAAGAGGAGCATACGGAGTTTCAAGCGAAGTTGCAGGAAAAACAGGCACTACAAACGACAATGCAGACGGGTGGTTCATTGGGTTTAGTCCTCAACTGTTATCAGGCGTTTGGGTTGGCTGTGATGATCCATTTCTTCGCATGCTCAATACTTCAGGTGGCTCGCAAATGGCAATGCCAGCATGGGCCTATTATTATCAGCAAGTTTTTAATGACAAAACACTAAACATTGACCCAACAGCCAAATTCTTGGCACCGGCAAGCATGCAAAATGAGATACTTTTTGACTATAACCAAGTAAACCAATCTGAAGAATCCGTTCCGTTAGAAGGTGGAGAAGAAGGACCTAGAGATGCCAACGAATATATTGATATCCCAATTAGTGATGGAAACGAGAAAGTGGTTACAGAGTCTAAAAAATATGAGGACCCATTGACACAAAAAGATCAAACCAAAAATCCACCTCAACCCAATAAAGATCAGTTGGAAAAAGACACTTCCACCAAGAGAAAGAATGGATTTATTAAGCGACTATTTGGTAAAAAATCGAAAGACAACTAAACTTTCTTTACTTAATAGCCTGGGGTTTAAACCCCAGGCTATTAAAAAATTACAAGTACGCTTGAACTTTTATAAATTTCAAAACATCGTAATAGTAACGCAAATAGCCGTAAATCACAACGTGACTTACGGCTATTTTAATTTATAAATTTAGAAGAATTACTTACCTAACTTCCCAGCTATTCCAACGCTGTAAAAAAGATGGAAGTTGGTATTTGCAGTAACAGGCATCCTATATTGGCTTTGAAGAATTATAGATGTTTGATCAAATACATTCAACTTAAAACCTGCGCCTACTGGAACATAAGCTGCATAATAACCCTGCCACAAAGAAGCCCCTGCTCCTAATGAAAGGAAAGGAGAAACCAAATATGCATCAGAAGTTAGCTTAAAGAAAAGATTAGCATCTGATTCAAAATATGTTTTTTGTCCAACTTTGTTTACACTTGCCTGATTTTGTAAAGGACTTTCAATGAAAGAAATACCAAGGCGACCATTGAAATCAATGCTTTCTGTCAACCCTTCAGTATAAGAAACGGCTAATCCTTTTTTAACACGGCTTCCTTTACTCCATTGTTTCCTCCAAAGGACATCGCTCATCCCCTTGCTTCTCATTTCTGATGCAGAGGTAAAATCATGAAACGTAATATGTATACCCAAGGCTTTCTTACTTTGGCTGCCAGTTTGGGCAACTGAAAGAGAAACTATGCACAAGGTTAATACTGTAAATAAGATTCTTTTCATAAACAGTTTATTTTTTTTGAATTAAGCAAATTTAACTAGAGAGAATCGAAAGATAAAATATTTATTGCGTTTTTGTCTGATTATCTTCCACAACTTTATTCACGAGCTCTACCCTCACTTTTATCACACCCTTCCCTGAAAAAACTAATTTCTTAGCAGCTGATTTTGACAAATCAACTATACGTGGATTTCTATGATTCAAACGGTCGTTTACCTTTACTACAACAGAACTGTCATTTGCTAAATTGACTACCCTAATCATCGTGCCCAAAGGCAAAGTGTTGTGCGCACAGGTGAGCTTTTTTTGACTAAACAATTCACCACTTGACGTTTTTCTTCCCTCAAATTTGTCAGCATAAAAACTGGCATACCCAATAGAAGAATCAACAAATTCAGCCTTCCTGTAATTGATTTTTGATTTTTTATTATACTTTTTTTGAGCACATAAAATATGTGATGACATCAGAAAGAGTGTCAAAAAAATCATGACCATCAAAAATTTCATTACAACTCTAAACATGCTGCTCTTAAAATGTTGTACTTAAAGTTACAAAAACTGAAGGAATATCCCAAAATGATTGATAACAAAATGATTACCAATAAATTACGCACAAACTTAGTTGCTTTTAATGATCAGATTTATGTTGCAATCAAAATTGGATAAATGAGAGACCAATAACCAACAAAAAATTTCCCAACAAAAGAAGTTAATTTATATCTTCAACAAATGAAAAAAATTATCCCATTTTTTATATTCTACTTGATGGGATTACAAGGATTAACTCAAAACCAAACACCTTCTGCGCCAACTATAATTTCTAAGCCCCGGGAATATAAAAAAAAGATTTTGACAAATCCGAATCTTAAGATGATTGAACTCCAAAAAATCATCCCCGACATCAAATACGAATTACATTATGCTAGTACAAACAACTTCACAAAAGTTAGGCTGTATCCCAAAAACTTAACAAAAACATTCCTTAGAAAAAAACCAGCAGAAGCACTCGCAGAAGCGGCCAAAGAACTATCAAAAATGGGGATTGGTTTCAAAATTTGGGATGCATACAGGCCTTATTCGGTTACGCAAAAATTTTGGGAACTTATTCACGACGAAAGATACGTGGCCAATCCATCGAAAGGAAGTGGCCATAACCGAGGCATTGCCATAGACCTAACCCTTATTGACTTAAAAACTGATGAGGAATTGAATATGCCTACGAAATTTGATGACTTCTCAGAAAAAGCCCATCATGGCTATGAGCAATTAGCCCCCCTTCAAATTAAAAACCGAGAAATTCTGAAAACCACCATGCTAAAGCATGGATTTTTGAAATTTCAAACAGAATGGTGGCACTATTATTGGCCAAATGGAAATGATTATGATGTACTTGACCTTTCTTTTAGTAAATTGAAATAATTATGTTGCTGAAAGATAAAAAAATCGTGATCATTGGAGGAACAACCGGTATTGGCTATGCCGTGGCAAACCATTGTTGCAATGAAGGTGCTTCTGTGGTAGCATTGGGTAAAAAAGAAAATGAGTCAGACCAAGATTTCCAACTGAATAAGAATCACCTGGTTTTGTTTGGTGATGCAACAAATGAACTTTCATCAGAAAAAGCCATAACGACTTGCCTAGAAAAATTCAATGGCTTTGACGCCCTCCTCCATGTTGCAGGCGGCAGCGGAAGAGCTTTTGGAGACGGCCCACTGCATGAAATGACCATTATTGGATGGGAAAAAACATTCACTCTCAATGCAAACTCAGTCATGCTCTCTAACAAAGCCGCCATCAACCAGTTATTACTGCTGAAAAAAGGTGGTTCAATTGTCAACATTGCCTCTGTGCTCGCCACCAACCCAGCTCCTCATTTCTTTACAACTCATGCCTATGCAGCTTCTAAAGCGGCTGTAATCGGACTCACAAAAAGCGCAGCAGCCTTTTATGCAAAAGACAATATACGGTTGAATGTAATATCACCTGGACTAATCGAAACACCGATGTCGAAACGCGCTGCTGAAAATGAAACTATCATGGATTATGTAAAAACTAAGCAACCACTTCAACAAGGTAGAATTGGACAGCCATCAGATTTAATTGGGATGATTGGAATGTTGCTGTCTGACCAAACTTCATTCATCACCGGCCAAAACATTATCATAGACGGAGGTTGGTCCGTCAGTGAAGGACAATATTAAACCATGAAAAAAATAAAACAAGCAATAGGGATCGACCTTGGCGGCACAAGGGTTAAAGCGGTGCTCATGGATGAAAACGGCAATATCCTTGTTGAAAAAATATTGGCTACAAATGACAAAAATGGACAATGGAAGCATAGTGTTAAAAATGTTTTTAACTTAA
>CANLED010000162.1 GCA_947489175.1 Chitinophagaceae bacterium
TCAAGTAGATTTAGTTATAGACATGAACAATTGGCAAAGCGTTATCATTTATGGACAATTTGAAGAACTAAAAGACAATAAATCTGATGAAGCAAGGGAATTGCTTTTCTCAAATGTATTACCGCTTATGACTCAATCAGCCATCCACCAATATCAACATGAGAAAGATCCGCTCACTGAGTTGCCAGACAATAACAGGGTAAAGCCAATCTTTTTTAAAATTAGGATCAATGAAAAAACGGGGAGGTACGAAAAAGAATAAAAATTATGGTTAGTAGACTTTCAGACTGGGAGGCAAATAATAAACCAATCCTGACTATCTGATTATCGGATTATTAGCCGTTCTAAATCACTAAATAGAAATACGAAAAGAACCCAATTGCTCAAATCATAAAATCTATACAATGGTTAGACAACCAATAAGCTAAAAAACTAATAAATTTGTTTTTTTAGTATTGTTTTTATGTTAAGAGACTTAGAACTCATTGATTGTACGTATTTTTACTAAATCTATGTGTTAATACAATATTTTTAATAAATTTTAGTTTAATCTATAGATATTTAAAATGAACTTTAAAAGGCTAAATAATATGACTGGTATGGATCCTGTGCTTAATCGCAGGATTGCTACTATTTTTGTAACAGAATTTGACTCATTCAGAAGGTGTCTTTTAGAATTAATCAACATTGAGTCTGTTGATGATTTTCAATTTAACCTACACAAAATCAGACCGAGTCTCATTATTTTCGAACTCGATAAATTGGTTAAACAATTCGAAAACTTATCTCGCAGAAAAAAAGATGGTAATTTAGTATCTGATCAAGATTCAGAGTTTATAACAGCCATATCGGAAACAGACTTACAAATTTCAAATGTGAGAGAATTCTTGAATTCGTTATAATTAGGCTAATCTGCCATTCTCGAATTCCCATAATACCTGTGAAAAGCCTCTACACGGTTGTTTACGTGAAGCTTCTTGTATATGTGATAAACGTGCTTTCTCACTGTTTCTTGAGATATTTCCAATTTAGCGGCAATCTCTTTGTATAAATTGCCTTTGACAAGATGTTCGAGAATTTCAGATTCCCGGGCAGATAAATTCTCAATCTTCTCAACTTTCGCTTCCTCTTTTTTTCTAAAGCTTGCAACTACCTTTGATGCAATTTGGCTAGACATAGGAGCACCTCCAAGGTAAAGATCTTTTAAGGCAGCTAATAAGTCAGCCGGCCTAGTTTTCTTTAAAATATAACCATTTGCCCCAACAGATAACGCCTCAAATATTTTCTCAGGATCTTCATAAACAGTACACATCATAAAAAGAACTTCTGGGCATTTTTCCTTTAAAATCCGCACAGCTTCTATGCCATTCATTTTCCCCATATTGATATCCATCAACACTACGTCGGGCCGTATTTGAGGAATCCCCTCTACAGCAAGCTCCCCAGACTCATAAGATCCTACCATTGAATAGCCCTCAGCATTAACAATAATTTGCTCTAATGCCAATTTGATGAATTGGTTATCTTCAACAATACACACCTTAATATCACGGTTTAACTCGTTCATCTTTTCTTTTTGGTAAGCTTGCCATATTTCAAACTCATAAGCCAACAAATTATCAAAACTTATCCAATTAAAATGCTAATTATTATACAGGAACATAGAGAATAAATTTTTCCGTAAAATAATCCTCATGAAAAAAAGATTTTATTTCTATGCTGTGTGGTCTGAGTCCAGACGCAGCTATCTCCTCTGTTAAATCACCTCCCTTCAAACAAATAAGTCCGTTTTTGTAATCCTCTAGTTTTCGTTCATTCCTCAGCAATGGTTTTCCCCACTTCCACAATTCTTGTAGTGGCGCAACAGCCCTTGAAACAGCGAAATCAAATTTTCTTCCTTTGATAGACTCAACCCGCCCATGATGGGCTTCAACATTTTTCAACCCTAATGCGTTTGAAATCTCATTGACTACTTTAATTTTTTTAGCGATTGAATCAGACAAGTAGAAATTAACTTCAGGGAAAAAAATTGCAAGTGGGATGCCAGGAAAACCACCTCCCGTTCCGATATCTACTATATCTAATCCAGCCTGAAAAGGGAATTGAGCAGCTATAGCTAACGAGTGCAAAACATGTTTTTGATACAATGAATCAATGTCCTTTCGAGAGATGACATTAATTTTTTCATTCCACTCGCCATATAAATCTTTTAGCCTGTGAAGTTGATCCAATTGTTGATCAGAAAAATCAGTAAAATACTTTGTAATTAACTCCAATGGGGTTTGGGTTTTTTCCATAATGCTGACATAAAATAAATATAATAAAAAAACATCCACAGGTCCCACAACAAAAAGAATGGAAATAAATCCTTCTCACCAAGCTTTTTCATGGCCCTATAAAAAACAATGCTTTGAACCAATAACCTTACTGAAAATATTCCTAAAATTATTTTCCAATCAAACATAAGAAATCCAAGAACCAATGACGGATAAAACAAAACATGGGTAATCATGTACCACCCAAGTAGCCATTTGTGCTTGAATTTATAGTATTTTCCAGTTCCATTGTGACGTCGTTTCTGAGACATCCATTCTTTCCAACTGTTGGGAGGAGAAGACAACGTAAATGCATCTTTATCAATCACAACGGCCGTATTTTTTGAAGTGGCACAAGCATTGACAAACAAGTCGTCGTCGCCTCCTGGAATGTGGTGGTGAGCAGCAAATCCTTTCTGCTTGAAGAACAATGCTTTTTTATATGCCAAATTTCTTCCAACACCCATATATGGTTTACCAGCCAACGCAAAAGAAAAATATTGTATAGCTGTGTGAAATGCATCAAATCTTACCATCCAATTAAGCAACCCTTTTTTCTTTTTGTACGCTCCATAACCCAATACGATTTCAATGTCAGGAACAAACGCATCTTGCATAATTTTAAGCCAATGCTCAGAAGAAGGAATACAATCCGCATCAGTCAATAACAAAATTTCATGCTTGGCCGACTTAATACCCATCGACAAAGGGAATTTCTTTCCAGGGATATGCATTGCCTCTTGCACTAATTCTACAATATGCAGTTGTTTAAAATCTCTATACAACCCCTCCAAAAGATATTTAGTATCATCATTAGAGTTGTCGTTTACAACCACTACTTCATGACTGCTCTTATACTGTTGAACCAAAATTCCGGGTAAATTTCGTGCTATTTCATCTGCTTCATCACGCGCACAAATGACTATGCTCACGGCATTTTCTCTGTTTACTTCATGGGCTTTTTTACGATAGAAAGCCAACAATACAAAATACCTAAGATAATAATAAAGCTGTATAAGGGTGACCAGTGAAAGCAAGGCTACGGGCAACCACGATATCTTAATCATCCTACGAAGTTAAAGCAGCAATTCCTATCAATTAAAAGAAATTGAAGAATTTATAGATGTTTTTTAAAGAAGTTTTTTCTATCAATATCTTTGTGTGATGAATTACTTTGACTGCATCAATTTCCTTTACTCAAAACTACCCATGTTCAGTAGAATTGGACATGCTGCATATAAGCACGACCTTTCCAATACCCTCGAAATTTGCCGTTTTCTCAACAACCCTGAAAAGAAATTTAAAACAATTCATATTGCCGGCACCAATGGAAAAGGATCTGTAAGCCACATGATTGCATCAATTTTTCAATCTGCCGGCTATAAAACAGGCTTGTACACTTCTCCACACCTCCACGATTTCAGGGAAAGGATTAGAATTAATGGTGAAATGATTAATGAAGATGAAGTAATCGCTTTTACAAAGAAAATCACCCCCCTCATTAACGAAATTGAACCATCTTTTTTCGAAGTTACGGTGGGAATGGCTTTTGATTATTTCAGCAAAGAAAATGTAGACATTGCTATTATTGAAACGGGTTTAGGTGGCAGGTTAGACAGTACGAATGTCATCCAGCCAGAAATAAGCATCATCACAAATATTGGGTTAGACCATACCCATATTCTGGGAAATACAATAGAACTAATAGCTGCTGAAAAAGCTGGGATTATCAAAGATGAAACACCCGTGGTGATAGGAAAAGCAAACTCTTCAACCCGAAAAATATTTTTAGCAAAAGCTGAGGAAACGCAATCCAAAATCTTTTTTGCAGAAGACCGATATTCATCTACATCCCAATACTTATCGCCAGACATAATTTCAATCCAATTAACGCGTAAAGACACCCAAGGGGTAAATACATTCGAGGCTGATTTGCCGGGACTCTATCAGCAAGAAAATCTAAAAACAGTGTTAACCTCTATAGATATACTACGAGAAAAAGGATGGGAGCTAAATGATGAAGCTATAAAAAATGGTATTCGTTTCGCCAAAAAGAACACCGGTTTGCTTGGGCGTTGGGATATCATAAGATCAAATCCATTGCTAATTGCTGATGTAGCACACAATATTGATGGGTTAACCAAGCTTCTTGAACAAATAAAAATATCCAAGTTTGAATCGCTTCATGTTGTTGTTGGGTTTTCGGCTGACAAAGACTTTGACAGTTTGCTTAAACTGCTTCCTATTGGAGCAACCTATTATTTTACGCAGGCAAATATCCCAAGGGCATTGAATGTAGGCACGCTAAAAGAACATGCTAATAAATTGAATTTAACAGGAACCACCCATGAAAATGTAAATGATTCCATTGAAGCTGCGCTGCATAAAGCTAATGTAGATGACTTAATTATAGTCTGCGGAAGCATTTTTGTGGTAGGAGAAATTGATAGACAAAAATTTAATTAATATTTCAATTCCCCCAGCTTTTCTAAAGCATAAAAAAGTGCTGTAGCATGCATGCTTTGTATAATTTCATTCTTTCTCAACATTTCTTTTACCTCATCAAGCTTTAACAAATGGACTTCAATTTCTTCAAACTCATCAAGAGATTGTACTGATTCTTTTTTTCCACCCTGAGCTAAAAAAAAATGCATCCAATTATTATGTGTAGATGGATTTGCAGATGTTTTTCCAATATATTGGTATGAGGTAAATACATAACCCGTTTCTTCCTTCAACTCCCTTGCAATTGCCTCTTCCAATGAAGCATCTTCAGGATCCACACATCCACCTGGAATCTCCATCATGGTTAATCCTAATGCATGCCGGTATTGCTTTTCAAAAATAAAATCACCTTCCTCTGTAATCGCCACTGCCGTTACCCAATTAGGAAACTCATAGACATAATAAGGATCAATGATTTTTCCATCACCCCGCTCACATCGGTCTTTTCTTACGGTAAACCACAAGTCTTTAAATAAATAATCAGACTTCAACAATTTCCAATTCATATCCATTAGTTTTTTACACCTCTTATCAACGCCCTTCTTAAATAAGGTTCCTTTAGTTTTTTATCGTAATAAAAAATCATGTACCCTTTTGAAGGGGTCACCTCAAAACCGGCATCCTCTAATAAATCTGTAAATTCATTTTCATCGTTATGCTGGTGATAAGTACACAAAGCAATTTTCAAAGAATCTCTGTTTCTAATGATTCCTTGAAAGCCTTTAAGCAATGACCTTTCACCTCCATCTACATCAATTTTCATGAAACTGATTTCCTTATCATGAAAAAAAACATCCCCAGAACAATTTTTAAGATCATTCTTATCAGAAATGAATTTTGGAATGATTTCTATTTTTTCTTTCCAAGGCGCGAATGTGCAATTCAATGCTTCGATCCACTCTTGATCGGCCT
>CANLED010000163.1 GCA_947489175.1 Chitinophagaceae bacterium
TGAAGCTAAATACACAAAAACAGTGATCGCTCAATCATCTAGTACATCAATTTACATGAGAACAGATTCTTTTGGCTATGCTGGGATGAGGTATTATGATACAGCCAATAAGGCAGGAAATGGTTTTTTTATGGAAAAGATTAAAGGAAATCAAGTTGTTTATAATCTTAGGGCTGATAACATTTCTTGGGATGTTCCTAAAAAAGCTTGGAAACTAAGTGGCGTTGTAGAAAGAAAAATTAATGGAATGTTAGAGGACGTTAAGTTTCATACTGAAATATTTAAAAAATTGACTTTTGATCCCAACGATTTAAAAAGGGACGAATACATGCAAGCAAGGCTAATTACCCCTGCATTAAGAATAAGGATAAACAAAGAAAAAATGCGGGGGTCAGAAACCGTAAAAGAATTAGAAATGGAATATGCCCACAGAAGTTCAACTCCATTTGCAGTCATACTCTTAACATTGATAGGTGCAATTTTGGCATGCAGAAAAATTCGCGGTGGAAGTGGTGTACATCTGGCATTGGGGATCATTATTTGCGCTGTTTTTATAATTACAGACCGGTTTTCAACGATATTTTCAACTAAAGGTAGCCTCGATCCTTATGTGGCCGCATGGATTCCAAATTTTATTTTTGGAATGCTTACTTGGTATCTTTATAAAAAAGCACCAAAATAATTCAATTAATTAATCTATTTCATTTCATAGCTTTAACTCTTTGATTTACATTTACACATCTTTTTTTACAGTTACAGTTTTTAAAATCAAACGATGCAATCTATTAAAGAACGGTTTAAGTCTAAAGCGGATTTGGTTGGTGCTGACATCAAACAATTATTAAAGGAGCACGGAACTAAAGTAATTGGTGAAGTTACTCTTGCACAAATTTACCAAGGAATGAGGGGTGTTACAGGATTGGTTTCTGAAACTTCGTTGTTGGATGCCAACGAGGGAATACGGTTTAGGGGATATTCGATTCCTGAATTAAGAGAAAAACTTCCTAAATTTCCAGGTGGTGATGAACCTTTGCCTGAAGCCTTATTTTTTTTGATGCTTTTAGGCGAATTACCTACTTCAGACGAAACTGAATATATTACTTCAACACTTCAGAGAAGGTCTCATGTACCTAATTATGTATTTGACACAATTGAGGCATTGCCTGTGTCTTCACATCCTATGACTCAGTTTGTGGTAGGAATAATGGCATTGCAAAATGGTAGTCAGTTCGCTAAATCCTATGCAGCAGGGATGAATAAAAAGGATTATTGGGACGCTACATTTGATGATGCCCTAGACCTTATTGGTCGTCTCCCAAGAATTGCAGCCTACATCTACCGCAGAAAATATAAAAACGGCATTCACATTGAGCCAAATGGTTTGTTGGATTGGTCTGGAAATTTTGCACACATGATGGGTTATGGTGATTTTGAATTTATGGAATTGATGCGCTTATACATGACAATTCATGCTGATCATGAAGGTGGTAATGTTTCTGCACATACTACCCACCTTGTAGGTTCAGCTTTGAGTGATCCATTTTTGAGTTTTGCAGCTGGTATGAATGGACTTGCGGGTCCATTGCATGGTTTAGCCAATCAGGAAGTTATAAAGTGGATTTATGAAATGAGGGAGACTCTTGGAGTGGATCTTCCCACTAAGGAGCAAATTTCAGTATATGTAAAACAAACATTGGCGGAAGGGAAAGTAGTTCCTGGGTACGGACATGCCGTATTGCGTAAAACAGATCCAAGGTTTACCGCACAAATGGAATTTGGCAAGAAGCACATGCCTGACGATGCACTGGTTCAAACTGTATGGCAAATTTATGATACTGTTCCAGATATATTGCATTCATTGGGAAAAGTGAAAAATCCTTATCCAAATGTTGATGCACACAGTGGTGCGCTTTTGGTGCATTACGGAATGGTCGAATATGAATTTTACACGGTTCTTTTCGGTGTTAGCCGTTCATTGGGCGTTTTGGCGAGCCTATGTTGGGATCGTGCATTAGGATTCCCTCTTGAGCGTCCTAAGACTGTTACAACTGATTTGGTTAAACAGTGGCTTGAAGGCAAAGACAATATTTGGGGAGAATAAAAAGGAAGAGCGATATTCAAAATTGATTATCGCTCTTTTTTTATAAGTCCATAAATGAGTCGTTGATATATTTCACCAAACTCAATGAGTTTTTAAGGTCCAGTTTTTTAAGTATTCTTGCCCTATGGGTTTCAACCGTTCTTGGTGAAAGAAAAAGTTGTTCTGCAATCTCCTTGTTTGTTGATCCGTTTTTAATTAATTTAATAATCTCTATTTCACGTTCGGTGAGCTTACTGAGTTTGTTGTCATCATCATCTACCAACATTTGATTTGTGATGTTCTTTTGGATTTCTGCACAAATGTATTTGTCGCCTTTCATAACAGCCCTAATGGCATCATACATTTCAATTTTTGTTGAATTTTTTGTAACATAACCCATTGCACCATTTCTGAGCATTTTTTTAGCAAATGAAGGTTGATTATGCATGGAGACACCAATTATTCTTGTTCCTGGAGCCAACTTTTTTATCATTTTTGTGGCTTCTATGCCAGAAAATGGATTTATATTGATGTCTAAAATAGCAATATCTGGTTTTATTTCAGTTATTTCATCAATCATGGTTTTGGTATTGTCATATACTTTAACAACTTCAAAATCAGGATCCATGTTAATCAATGTTGCCCATGTTTCTGCAATAAGAAGATGATCATCAGCGATTATAATGCGAATTTTCTTTGTCATAATGTTTGTTAAAATGGTAAGTTAATAAATACTTCAGTACCCTCACCTGGTTTGGTAATAATACGAAGTGTTCCGTTATAAAATTCAACCCTGGCCAAAATACTTTTTAGTCCAATTCCTTTTCTTACTGTTGAAAATTCAAATCCTATACCATCGTCTTTATACCGTAAACTCATTTCTCTAGCATTGAATTCAATTCTTATTTCTACTTTATTTGCTTTTGCATACTTAAATGTGTTGCTACTTAGTTCTTGAATAATCCTGAAAAGCATGATTTTTTGTTCATATAAAAATTTATCAGGATCTTTTTCTTTGTATATTTTGAGTGAAAAAGCAGGTTTGGGGATGATGCTATAGCTTCCTATAAGTTCAACAACGGCATCTCTAAATCCTAAGTCTTTAATGGCTGGGGGAGCAAGGTTACGAGAAAGTCTCCGAACTTCATCAATTGTCTTTTTAATGGTTGTTTGAGCTTTATCAATGTCTGCATAGCCAACGCCATCCTTTTCTTTTAGGATATTCATGTAAACACTTAAATAGGCCAGCATTTGACCAACACCATCATGTAAATCTCTTCCAATTACATCTCGTTGTTCCTCTTCAGCTTGAAGCCGTGCCTCCATTAATTGCTTTTCCCTTTGAACACTTTCAAAGAGTATTTTGGTTTCTAAATCTCTAATCTCAGTTACGTCCCAATGTATACCAATCGATCCCCTCACTTTCCCTTTCATGTCAAATGTCGGCGCCCCGCTTATCACCCAAGTAGCCTCTTTTTTATCTTTCCTTTTTATATTAATTTCATACAATCCTTCTTTTCCGTGTTGTCTGTTTCTTCTTTCTTGTAAATATATTTCGTTTTCTGAGATTTCTTGTAGAAAAATATCAGGAGCAAAATTTCCCAGTAAATCTATTTCACCATAGCCTGAAATTCTTTCAAATGCAGGATTTACATAAAGGATTTTTTCATTTGTATCTACTTCCATGATTCCCAGATTCATGTTAGAAAATAGGTTTCTGTATTTTGCCTCATTTTCAATGAGCATGGATTGAACAATAAATTGTTCGTTGATATCTCTTAAATGGATTATAATTTTTTCGGATGAGAGTTCCTTTTCTTTAAAAACATTATAAGACGTTTCAACCCATTTGAGTTCTCCTTTGATGTCTTTAATTTGAAAACTGAAAACTTTTTTTCCAGATTTGAGGTTATTTTCACTAAAATCTTTGATGCTTAAGTTTGTGTTTTTATCGAGCAAATCAAATAAAGGGTTTCCTATTACGTTAACTTCCTCATATCCTAGCACTCTTTTTATGGAAGGAGAAACATATTCAACAATACCTAGATTGTTTATAAGGAAAATTATATCGGCAGAATTGTTTGATATCAGTTGATATTTTCTTTTCTCTTCTTCTAAGTTATCGAACATGTTTCTTTCCGATGTAATATCAAAACCACATCCGATATATCCTAGAAACTCAGTGTTGTTCAAAAAACGAGGAATAGCGATTTCATATATCCACCTATATTCGCCATGTAGATTTTTTGCAAGGTATTTTACCTCACATTTTATCTTTGATTTTATGTGCTTTGCCCAATCTACAACGGCAATCTTATGATGATCTGGGTGAATAAATTTAGAAAATTCTTCACCACTTCTGATGTTTTTAAGATCAAAACCATAAAAGTCTCTTGATGTTTGATTGGTATAGGTTACAAAATTTTTTTCATTTGAAACCCATATCATAACAGGCATTGATTCAGTTATCAATTGAAAACGGTTCTCAGATTCTTGAATCTGATTGCGATATGTTTCATTTGAAGAAATATCTGTTAGCCTACCGGAAATAATTTCATCATTGTGTATTGAATCAAATTTAATTTTTGCTTCTTCTAAAACCCATCTAGTATAACCAGATATTTTATTTCTAATTTTATATTTAACTGACATTGATCCAGTTAATCTCAGTTCTTTAATAGCAGCATCATAATATTCTATAAATTCATGGTCAATGCTCTCTCGTTTCTCTTTCCAGATATCTGCTTCTTCTGGATTGAATCCAAAGAATAATGGCCATTGTGTAGTAAAATAATTCTTTTTTTTACTTTTTTGGTATATGAGGTAATAAGCATCATTGGTTGATTCTAAAAAGCTATTCAACCGTGTAAAATTTTCGTATGCTTTTTCTTCAGATTCAATTCTATCTGTTATATCTGAACCATAAATATTTTTTTCATCAACTCCTACTCTGTTAACAACATTAAAGGTGATATATCTATCATTTACAATGGTATCAATTTTGGTCAAAAATTTATGAATACTAGAATTAAATATATATTTCCAAAAATCCTTAACCTCATATATTTTTTCTTCAAAAATGATTTCTTTTATATAATTGGCACTTTTATTCCAAAAAAGAAGATTACCTGCATTATCAACTCTTAATATTGGATTTGGGTTTTCATTTGGAAATGAAGCTAGGTTGCTAATTTCCTGATTTGCTTCTAGCGATTTAGTCATGTCTCTAATCACACAAACTATATACGGTTTTGCATTTTCTTCTGTGGGTACTGGAGTAAGAGATATGCCAACCCCAACTTTTTGATTTTTTTTAGATAATAAATACGTGTTGAATTCAAGTGATTTTTTTGATGCTATGATCTCCAAAATTATTTTTTTTAAGTCAATCTTAACATCACAAAATAATTTTTGCAAATATTCTCCAATAAGTTCATAAGTTTCATAACCTAGCATGGACAAGCTTCTTATTGATACTTTTTTAATAATACCGCTAGGTAGCAATGTTAAAAATAAATCGGAAGAATGATTAATAATGTCGAGTTCATTTTTTAATTTGAGCAAATCCGATTGTTCATTTTCTAAAACAGCTTTCATTTGCTGGATATCAAATATTGGATCATAGGCGGGGAAATCAGAATACGTT
>CANLED010000164.1 GCA_947489175.1 Chitinophagaceae bacterium
GAATAATTTTACTTAAAGGACATCTTTTCATTTGTAAAAAGTTCAGTATTTCTTATTACATTCATTAAAGTTATCTTGAAAATTCTAAAACAGTGTTTTATGAATAAATACTTTCATGTATTTGCCGCCTTGTTGATTGTTATGCTTAGCTCTTGTGCTGCCAAGATCAATCAAGGCAACAAATGGATTCGTTTGTTTGATGGCAAGACACTCAATGGCTGGAAGTTAGGTGAAAACCCAACTACATTTTCTGTTGAAGATGGTGCCATAAAAGTTGCAGGTCCTCGATCACACCTGTATTATGATGGACCATTGATGAACCACGTCTTTAAAAATTTTGAATTCAAGGCTACGGTTATGACAAAGCCTGGGTCAAATTCAGGAATCTATTTCCATACCATCTTTCAAGAAAAAGGATTCCCTTCCAAGGGGTTTGAAGTACAAGTTAATAATTCTCACACCGATTGGAAGCGCACCGGTGGTTTGTATAACATCAAGGATACAAGGGAAGTTTATGTGGCAGATGATGTTTGGTACACTGAGTACATTCGTGTAGAAGGCAACCACGTTACCGTAAAAATAAATGATGTTGTTGTAACCGATTGGATTCAGCCTGAAGGATTTACACCACCTAAAAACCAGCCTGGTCGCATCTTAGCTGCTGGTACCTTTGCTTTGCAAGGTCATGACCCCAAGAGTGTTGTGTATTACAAAGACGTGATGGTTAAGGCGTTGAAGTAAGAAGAAGGGATTGATGTTTTTTAATTTTTTTTTCGGAATAATTTGACTTGAGTTTTATTTTAATATCAATATATCGTTCTTGAATTCAATTTTTAATGACTTTGATTTCAGTAATTTATATATTTAAATTATCTATAATTCGAATACTTTGCTTCGTATCGCCCATCATTTTCGTCTTCAACGTGCAACCAAACAAACTATCAACATATTCTCCAATTCCTTCACAATTTCTTTTTCTTTTCACCACATTTTCTTAACCTGCTTTCATTAATTTCATTCAAATTGAAATTTTCTTTAATTTGATTTTTGAAAAGTGATTTCCTTTTCAAAACCTTTTCTTTAAAAAATATTTCAAACCCATTTCTAATGTAATCATCAATTTAATCAGAAATTGGTGCAAAATTTTGATAGTCAATAAACAGTATATGAAAAAAAGTATCAGCATTCTTCTCTTATCATTCATTCTTTGTGCTTCAAACAACATGATTGTTGCACAGTCTTTAGAGCAATTGAACCAAAAAAGATTGATGTTGCCAAACGGTTGGTCTTTAACACCCGTTGGTAAACAAATCGACCTCGGTGATCTTCCGCTGAACCTCGTGGTGAGCAACAATAAAAAATTAATGGCTGTTACCAACAACGGTCAAAGCACCCATTCGGTAGACCTTATTGACATTGCTACTGGGAAAAAAGTTGATAGCATAACCATCGCCAAAGCTTGGTATGGATTGGCTTTTGGCGATAATGATCAGTCTCTTTATGTTTCTGGTGGTCATGACAACCTTGTCAACAAATATTCTATTTCCAACAACAAGCTTCAATTTGTTGAAAAATTTGTTCTTGGAAAAGCTTGGCCCGAACTGATTGGTACAGCAGGGTTGGATGTTGATGAGAAGATCAACAAAAAACTCTTTGTTGTTTCCAAAGAAGGTAAAAGCCTTTTTGTTTTCGATCTGAATTCCAAGATGGTGCTGAATAAAATTGACCTTGGCGCTGAAGCTTATGCTTGTAAATTATCTCCCGATCAGAATACCCTCTATATCAGTTTGTGGGGAGATCAAAAAGTACTGGTTTATGATGTAATCTCCGGAAAAATTACAAATTCAATTGCCGTAGGCGATCATCCAAATGAATTGTTGTTAACGAAAAACGGACGTTTGCTTTACGTTGCTAATTCACAAGACAATACCGTTTCTGTCATCGATGTAAAAGCAAGCAAGGTTGTTGAAACATTGAATGTTGCTTTGTTTCCTTCTTCACCAAGCGGTTCTACCACCAACGGGATTGCTTTAACTGAGGATGAAAAAACACTGTACATCGCCAATGCTGATAACAATTGTCTTGCTGTTTTTGATGTTTCTATACTATCCAAAAGCAATTCAAAAGGATTTATTCCGGTAGGATGGTATCCAACAAATGTTAAGGTGGTTGGTAAAAAAATATACGTTACAAATGGCAAGGGACTTTCATCATCAGCGAATCCGTATGGTCCCAATCCCATCAACAAAGCACAAGTTGTGTTGAGTCATTTGGGTGATAGCACCAGGCCTGCAGCCGTTCAATACATTGGTTCTTTGTTTAAGGGAACATTGAGTACCATTGATATCCCATCTGCTGATCAGTTGGCTATTTTCACAAAAGCAGTTTACAAAAATACGCCTTATAACAAGTCAAAAGAATTGCTTGCCGAAGGTGCCGTTGGCAATCCCATTCCCATGAAAGTAGGCGACAAATCACCCATCAAGCATGTTTTCTACATCATCAAAGAAAACAGAACCTACGATCAGGTATTGAGTGATGTAAAAGGTGGAAACGGCGACACCTCTCTATTGCTTTTCGGAGAATATGTTACTCCCAACCAGCACAAAATTGTAAAGGATTTCGTTTTGCTTGATAATTTTTATGTTGATGCTGAAGTAAGTGCTGATGGACACAATTGGAGCATGGGCGCTTATGCCAATGATTATGTAGAAAAAAACTGGCCGGCATCTTATGGAAACAAGGGCGGAACCCATGGTACTTCAGGTACACTCAAAATAGGAAATAACAAAGATGGTTTTATATGGGACTTGTGTGCAAAGCACAACCTTAGCTATCGTTCTTACGGAGAATTTGTTGCCGATGATTTTGGAACGAAGCCAAGACTTGAATCGCTAAAGGGACATGCAGCTGTTTTCTCACCTTATGGATTAAAGGTGATGGATACTATGCGTGTTCAACAATGGAAGCGTGATTTTGATTCTTTGATAGCCATCAATGCAGTCCCTCAGTTTTCTACCATTCGCCTGGGTAACGACCATACAGAAGGCATGCGTGAGGGACGTCCAACGCCTTTTGCACATGTAGCTGACAACGACCTTGCCGTGGGTATGTTTATTGATCATTTGAGCAAAAGTTCGGTTTGGAACGAAAGTGCTGTTTTCATTTTAGAGGATGATGCACAAAATGGACCTGATCACGTTGATGCACATAGAAGTCCAGCCTATGTTGTTGGCCCTTTTGTAAAAAGAAAATTTGTTGACCATACGTTGTACACTACATCAGGAATGTTAAGAACAATGGAACTTATTTTGGGATTGCCTCCAATGACGCAATACGATGCAGCTGCCACACCAATGTGGAGGTCGTTTACAAACAAGCCTGATTTTTCAACGTTTTCTCACTTAAAATCCAACGTGAATTTGGGTGAAGTGAATTCTTCAAAAACGGCTGTGTCTAAGCTTTCTGAGAAGTTTGATTGGAGCAAAGAAGACAAGGTTCCAGACCTAATTATGAATGAAATTCTTTGGCAAGGCATCAAAGGAAAACCAGCACCATCGCCGGTAAGAGCTGCTTTTGTGCAGGCAACAAAAGACTAGGAGTTCTTAGTTTTTAGTTGAAAGGGTTTCTTCAATTTCTGAATACGCATTAAGCAAAGTAGAATAAAATTTTCAATAGCCTGGGGTTTTAACCCCAGGTTATTGTTTTTGATTATATATATTATTTCCCTCACCTTCTCTCGAAGAGGAAGGTGAGGCTTCTACGTTCATTTAGATAGATGTTGAAATTTTATAACTTCACCTAAAGTGTTACTCAAAAATGAATTATAAAATTCTCATTTTAATTTCATCTTTTTTTTGCTATTTGTCAGCAACTTCCCAAAGTAAAGTACTGAAAGAAAAATCAAAACACTTGTCAGCAGTCTCTGATGATGTTGTTAAAAGAACCAACAAAATAAACCAACTCAAAGCCTACAAAAACTTAGTGGCCCTTTGGGATTTTAAAGAATCAGAAGGACAAGCTAGAAAAGCTGTTTGCATGGGTGAATATGAATTAACAGAGCAAAATGGCACGCTACCCCGCATTTCAGAAGGTCCACTTTCTGGTTATTCTACTCAATTTGGAAACAAAGCCTTCTTGTCATTGCCCCACTCAGAAGTTGGGAAACTGAATATTTATGGTAAAAAGCAAGGGGTTACTGTCGTTGCCTGGGTAAAATGGACTGGAGAGCAAACGGGTTTTGTGGGTGGTATGTGGAACGAATACCATGATGGAGGAAAGCGTCAATACGGACTATTTGTTTCACTGCCTCATTTCAATGGAAAAAATCAAGTTTGTGGTCACATTTCACAAACAGGCAAACCAACCCCACCTTTTCCTTATTCGTCTGATTATTCCGCTAGCAAGCAAGAAGTACCACCAAATCAATGGGTTTGTATCGCTTTTACTTATGATGGAAAGGAAATTAAATCTTACCTAAACGGAGTTTTTCTAAATCGCGAACCTGAATTAATCAACAACACCAAAGGTTTTGAAGGTTATCCTGATGGCTTGATTCAATCCAAAAATCCCTATTTCTTTCCTCATGGCATGGGGAACAATGGCTCTGATTTTACCGTGGGTGCTGTGCTGTTAAAAGCAGGAATGGGTAATTTTTTCAAGGGACAAATAGGTGGATTGGCGGTTTTTGACAAGGCATTGCGAGAGAAAGACTTGAAGCGAATTGCAGCATAGGGGAGTGGTTTGAAAGCACAATTATAAATTTTACTTAGGAAACGTTTTATACATTGATATCCTTTGTAGAGCTTCAGCGTTCATAAATTTACCATAATTGATTTCACAGTAAATATTCTTGATAACGCTAGACGTAGTGTATTTCTCAATAGCCTGGGGTTTTAACCCCAGGTCCCCAGGTTATTGTGTTTTGATAACCAATGATTTTGTTTTATTTCCATAGAAATAATCAATTTCCCAATTCCATTTTTGCAGAAAATGTAATTTCTGGAATTGAATTCCATTTTTACAAAAAATGTAAAAAATGGAATCGGTTGAAATCAAGATTTTTCGGGTAAATTATTTTGTATTAATCTCAGGGTAAATAGGCTCACATAAACCCTAACTCCAACCTTGCTACCTCACTCATCAAATCCTTGGTCCAGGCTGGGCTCCAAGTGATTTCTACAAAAACATCATTGATGCCTTCTATCTCACGTATCTTTTGATCTACCTCATGAGGCAATGATTGTGCAGCTGGACAACTAGGCGCCGTTAATGTCATGATAACCTGAACATTGTTAATGGGAACCACATTCACCTCGTATATCAATCCCAGTTCCCAAATATTCACAGGAAGCTCAGGATCAAAAATTGTTTTGATCTTCTCTATTACCTCTTCTTTTATTGCTTCTTCTGATTTCATTATTATACTTTAAACTTTAAACCAAAAACCTTAAACCAATTGCCCCCAAGCCCCAGCATCCATCTTCATCTGCTTGATCATTGCCCTCAATCCATTCGACCTTGTTTGTGCCAAGTGCGAGCTCAATCCTATCTGATTGATGAAATCCAATGGTGCTTCTACAATGTCTTTGGGTTGCTGTCCAGACAACACCATAATCATCAAACTCACCAATCCTTTTACAATGATGGCATCGCT
>CANLED010000165.1 GCA_947489175.1 Chitinophagaceae bacterium
TGGATCCTTTGCGACAATTAATAACGCATCATAATTTTGATAGTCACTCGGCAATGTAACATTGAGCATACCAAATTCAACAGGTGCAATTGACGGAGCTTCGATCAATCCAGATTTCATTGTAATGTATCCATTGGATGCATCAAATATTTTTTTAAAATTGACAAGAGCCCAATAAAAAGTGCAGTTATTTGTGTTGGTAAAATGGTATCGGTTTTCGAGTTTAATCTTTCCATCAAAATTTGCTGGCAATTGTTTTTCCAATGATAATTTTAAGGGAGAGAAAATCTCTTTTAGTGCGTAATAGCTGCCTTCTTTTTCGCGGTGCGGGCCAAGAATTCCATAATTGGCATTCAATCCATTTGCATCTAAAATACCGTTCAAATCAGTTCTCACAACCGCTTCATCAACCATTGCCCAAATGAAGCCACCGGCAGACTTTTGTGAGTTCCAATGCAATTCCCAGAAATCGTCCATGCCAGCGCCACCTCCCCCATCATCTTGGGCGTGGAGGAATTCTGTTGGCATATAGATGAGGCTATCGCTTAAGATTTTTTTTGTGCTGTAATAATCCTCATAATGGTTGCAATCAATTCCGTTGAAAGCATTGCCTGGCCTATGGTGTGGATGTATGACAGGCCTTTTTTGAAAATCCCATTTAACAAAATCATCATCCAATGCTTTGTTTGTTCCACCCTCATTTCCATTGTCCCAAAAAATGATGGAGGGATGATTTTGATCGCGCAAAACAAGTTCCTTCACTATTTTTTCACCCACAGTTGTTGCGTAGGCTTTTTGCCAACCTGCAAGTTCATTTAACACATAAATCCCGAGAGAGTCGCACACCTCCAAAAAGTATTTATCTGGCGGATAATGGCTGCACCTCACTGCATTCATGTTCATTTCTTTGAGCAACAAAACATCTTGCAATTCTTGCTCTCGGGTGAGCGATCGTCCAGTTTCTGGCCAAAAACAATGCCTGTTTACTCCCTTAAATTTAACTTGTTGACCATTGATGTAAACACCTTGCCCCTTGCGTATTTCTATTGTTCTGAATCCAAATTTTTCTTTCTGCAGAAAGATTTTTTTTCGGTTGATGTCTAACAATGATACTTCCGCTGTATACAACACAGGTGTTTCGGAAGTCCATGAAAGTATGTTTTTAAAGAAAGAACTGATCAATACAACGCTGTCTTTTTCTACAACAGGTTGATTGATTTCCTTGATCAAATTTCCCTTAGAATCCTTAATTGCAACGCTGATATTTTTTGCTTTTTTGATGTGGTCGGCGATAATTTCCATTTTAAAATCACCACTAGATTTTGCATCAATGCTTACTTGGCGGATGTTTTCAATGGGCTTGGCTTCAAGTAAAACAGGACGGTATATTCCACCAAATACCCAATAGTCTGCCAAGCGCTCTGCATTGTTCACAGATGGATCAGCACTCATTTTACCCACAGTAACTTCCAGCAAATTATTTTTATCGAAGTTCAAAAATGAAGTAATGTCATACTTGAATCGATAGAATGCACCTTGATGTACGGCCCCAATAGAGCGTCCATTGATTTTAACCTCTGTATCTGTCATGCTTCCTTCAAAAACAATTTCCACTTGTTTGCTGCGCCAAGTAGATGGTACATTGAAGGCATATTTATACATCCCTTTTTCATCATTAAAGCGTGCATTTTTACCATTGGTTTTGTAATCCCTTCCGTAATTATAATTCCCAAAGCCCTGTTGTTCCCAACAACTTGGCACATTTATTTTTTTCCATTCCATGCTGTTCCTTCCACCTGTGCAAAAAAAATCCCATTGCACAGTATGTCCAGCATCGTAGCCCGACAAATACTTTATTCCTTTAGTTTGCGCGTGCAATCCAAATGAAAAAAAGATGGCAAGGAGGAATTGAGAAAATAGTTTCATATCAAAATGTATAAATTATTTCAAGGGTGAAATGCTTACTGGTCCTAACAGACCAGAAGGTAAGGGTTTCCAATCTGATGCATCAAACAAACCATTTTTTGCATTTTCCTTTCTCTTCGCAGGCATGTTGGTATTATAAAAAATCTTCCATGGCAATTTTTTTCTGTCCATGTAAGAAATTCTATTGGCCATTAAATTAGCTACAACAATTTCCAATTTATTTTCTTCTAATAAAACTGTTGCAGGAACTTCTATGCGAAATCCTGGTCCAATGCAAGTTCCAATTTTCTTGTTGTTGATGAACACTTCAGCTGTTTCTTGAACCTGACCTAGCTCTAGTAAAAATGTTTTTGCATTCCCACTTGGTCTTTTAAAATTGGTTGTATACTTGGCTGTTCCAGAGAAGTTTTTCACTTCTTCTCCTTGTAAATTGGTCCAGCTTTCCAAACTTGAAATACCTGAAAAACTAGGCGGCAAAACTGGACCACCATTCAAGAATTCGATGCTCCAATTTCCATTTATCATGTTGCGAGTTCCTGCAGGTTTTGCATATTGAAACATGGCGCCATTGATTTCGGTGGAGGTTGTTTTCAAGATGCAGGTTTCGTGTGGAAAAAGATGTAAGTAAACAAGTGTTAGTCCTTCTGCATTCTTCTTAAAAATAGCCTTCCCCTTTTTCTCTGTCATGGGGTCAAACATCATCAAACCAGCGCCATTGGCCTTGATAGGAACCCATCCATCAAATATTTCCTCTTTGTTATTTTCAACAAAATACATGAGCTCATTGCCTATTTTTCTGCGTATAAAACGCAAGCCAAAATCGGTCATCGATTCATTCCTTATTTTTAATGCACTGAAGATTGCATCCATATTCTCTCCAACAACAACACTGCCGCCTGTTGAAGTTTTCATGGTTTTAATTCCGTTTGGCAAACTGTTTAGTTGAATTGATTTCTTGATTGTTTCAAAAGCTTGTTGCCGTTTTTCAAACTCGAAAAAACCAGTCACTTTTTCTGGCATATTTTTATAAAAAACAACAGATGCACCTTGTTTGACAAGTTGCAAAATTTTGTTCATGCTAGCCTCTGGGATGTACTTGTTTGCGGGAAGTAAAATTGTTTGGTATTTATTTCCTCCACTGATGATTTTGTTGTTGGCAACAGTGAATTGTGTTAACTGACGATCAGAGAAAAAATCAAACCCATATCCTTTTTCCAACATCCATTTTGACAATTCCTCAAAATCAGTATGCTCGAAGTTCTTTTCCATGCCGTCAAAATGCTGTAGCAGCGCGTTTCCTGGCTCAGCATATCTGTCGGCTATCGGATAATAAAGCAATACATCGTGATCGGGTCTGCCTTGCTGCAAGAATGATTGAATCCGTGCAACATAGCTGTTCAGTTTATGAAAATCTTTCCATTGTGGATTCACTTGTTGAAAATGCACCGCAGCATAAAAAAGCCATCCTGGCCATGGTGCGGAAGCTGGGGAATAGGCTGTACCATGATAAAACACATGATTCACACCTCCTAGAAAATATAAATCAACTGCTTTTTTTACATCCCCCAAAGAAGATAAAAAATGATCGTTTAGCCATGTTGCGGATTCTGCAGAAACGAGTTTTTTTCCTGTAACATTGGCTGCTGAACTAGCGAACTTAAACCTCAAGATATCTGTGCCTTCAGTTTCTGGAATGTCGACCGCACTGTACAAATCTAATGTGTTGGCTGGTGACCCATGCGATTGATTCCTGACCATTTTTCCTTGTGCATGTGCCCAATTGTTCCACTGCTTTGTAAATGATTGCAAAAGCAATTCATCAATAACTGAACGATAATCGTATAAAATACTACTGGTATAAGGAGATGCTGTTTTAGAAAACAATGCGGACAGGTGTGATTTTAAGTCATACCCTTTTTGTTCTCTAAATTGTTGAAAAAAATCAGGTGTCCAATTTGATTGCCCCCTTGCATCATCTACTTCATAAGAATCATTGAAAAATGAACGTAAATAAGAAAGGTCATACCCCTTAAAAGCTTGGTCAAATTTTTTAAAATAATTCTTGGTCGCTAGATCTGAAAAGTGATCAATGGCATACCCTTCTCCGCCGGGTGCGGCTCTTTCAACCATTTTACCATGGAGGCCTTGATACAATGAATAAATGGTCCAGTTGCCTGCTGGTGCTGCCCAACTCAACATCCCATCTTTCGAAACATTGTTAGTCAAATCAATGGGCGATGCATTTTCAGCATAAGCCACGACCGTAAATGGCATTAATTTTTCTTTGAATTGAATCTGATCGAGTGCGAGTGATTGCAGATCAGGATTTGCAGTGAGGGGCCTTTTGATATTTTCTAACAACGCAGTTTGATTGTTCGCTGTACGTACAAAACCGTCTTGGTTATACATCATTTGAGCAGAAAAAGGTTCACCGTCCTTAACACTAAAAGTTTTAAAAAATAGCGTTTTGCTGGCATCGGCATCAGATACCCAAGGACCTCCAAATGGCCATCCTGTGCCGTTGGCCAAGTCTACACCCATTTTCAACCTTTTGGATTCTTTTAAAGTATGCGAAAGCATCTCCATCCATGACTTTGACAAAAAAGGAATGAACTCTTTTTCATGTCCCTTAATCCCATAAATCGGTGTTATCTCAACACCGCCTAAGCCAGCTTGTTGATATTGTTCAAGATTCAAGGTGAGGTCTTTAGCATTCACTGCACTACCTTCCCACCACCATCTTGTCCATGGTTTATTGGTATTGGTAATTTGAGGCCATTCCACCTGTGCCTGCAAAAAGTTGATGCTCATCACCAAGCACATCAAAAAAAACAATTGTTTTGATCTCGATTTCATTTTCATTTTATCGTATTAAACGTAAAAGGCATTCATCAATCTTGGTTAGATGCCAAAATTTAATGAATACCTCTTTAAAAAATATACACAATCTAACCCTAATTACAAATTGAAGGGAAGGTACCAGTTTGCCTTGTTCATGAGTTTTGCTCTTACAGCTGCAGCATTCGGAACTCCGTCTTTCAGCAATTTTGCATACACTTTATCTGCCAAAAATGCTGGATCATTTCTACGAAGTGCGACCCTCATTAAGTCTGCCCATCTTGTTCCTTCAAAGCCGTTTTCCAAAGCCGTTTCATTGATCAATGCCGTTTCTATTGTCAACAAACTATCTGAGGCAGGCACAGCAATATCAACCAAATTTGCCCTTGATCTAACTCCAATGTTTCTATACCAATCGGCCCTATAGAAAGGTACGCCAGATGCCCCACTGTTTCTGGCATCAAAGTTGAAAGGGGCACTTTCAGACAATGTGTTATGAAATTTTGTTACGTCTGAAGTTGGCGCTGGATAAGCTCCAGCAATACCGGAATTCAACAAGCCCCATGCTAACCTAGATTTCCCAACACGGTTGGATGCTTCCGCAAACCTCATATGCAAATGCGTTTGTCTATATAAAAACCACTTGCCATTTTGTGCTAGTACGTTTAGCGGTAAATTGCTTGAATTGTTTAAATAATTGTAGAGATATTTCATCACGACAGGCTGCCCTCCGATCATTTTCCAACTCAATCGTCCACGTGCATCATAAGGAATACCTGGAGTTCCTGTTGTGGTAGATGCTGGCTTTTGCTGCTGGTTGT
>CANLED010000166.1 GCA_947489175.1 Chitinophagaceae bacterium
CTCAACCCCTTCAACCTCCTCAACCTCTTCAACCCCTTCAACCTCTTCAACCTCTTCAACCTCCTCAACCTCCTCAACCTCCTCAACCCCCTCAACCCCCTCAACCCCTTCAACCTCTTCAACCCCTTCAACCACTTCAACCTCCTCAACTATATCATCTTCATACAAGTCCATCTGAAACTTCTTAATCCCACCTCTTTCTCCTTCATCACTCAATTGAAAATAAAGCCATTGAGGATTGGTAAAATACATGGCTGTTAAAGAAACAGCTTCAGGATAGTGTCTGTGATATGTTTCCTTGAGTTTAACTGTATGGATGTAACGGATGATTGATGAATAAGGAAACTGTTCAGTCATTGACTGAAGCTCATCTAGGGTCATCTCCTCGAGACTTTCCCGGTCAAATATGCTTTGAATTAAATAATCCGTTTCCTTAGTCATGCTGATAATATAATTTCCTCTACCAATTTGAAAATATTCTATTGAAAATCTCGTCTGTTAAACTTGTTATCATTTGCTCGTTTAACTCAGTCTCAGCCTGCGTTAAACTCTTGCTGGCTGAAAAAGGAAAATTTCTGGTGATATCTGCCTCAAAATTCTTCTTCTCATCTTTTTTATTCTTAAAAATAATATGAACCGTTACATTCAAATTATTACTGGCAACCTGTTTTTGTGAAATTCCGGAAGTACTTACGGAATAATCACTTACATATCCACTGATTTCAAAGTCAGCGTCGTTGTTGGTTTGCGACAACCTGGTCTGGTTTATAATCTTTTGCCTGAGTTTGTCAGATAACTTAGGACTCAATTGCGGATTTATATACCTAGCCTTGTTTTCAATATAAAATACCCTAACGGTTTTTATATCTGCTGGGATGGATACGTCCTTCAAAGAATACCTGCATGTTCCTTGAATCGCCATCAAAGAAAACACTATTATTCCAATTTTTAAAACCAATTTGTTTTTATAATTCTTCAATGTCGTATTCTTTTAGCTTTCTGTATAAAGTTCTTTCACTAATCCCCAAATCCGATGAGGCATCTTTTCTTTTGCCTTTGTGCTTTTTTAAAGCTTTTTCAATCAGTTCTTTCTCTTTTTCAATGATGTTGAGCGATTCATCTACAACAACAGGGTGTTGTATTTCCCTTGCTTCTGAGATAATCATTGGTTGCTTTGCCACCGGATACATCGTTCCAGATGCTGGTTCGTGTGTCTTTTGTGGCATAGGGTGGTCCTGCAAAAAAGAGGCCTCTACAGCATTTGAAACTGTTGAAATAGTAGATGGGTTTTGGAGTATTTCTAGAAACATTTTTTTCAACTCAGTTACATCCTTCTTCATGTCAAAAAACAGCTTGTAAAGGATATCACGCTCATTCATAAATTCAGCATTGCCAGGCGATCCAGTATTTCCTATGATCATCGGCAAGTTCCTGTCTGAATGCTTTGGTAAAAAACGTTCTATTTCCCTTACCCCTATGGATTTTTGCTCTGATAATACTGAAATTTGTTCTGCAATATTTTTTAGTTCCCTTACATTTCCCGGCCACGGATAATTGATAAGCAAATTCCTAGCATCTTCATCCAATTGAATTGGACTAGTCCTGTATTTTTCTGCAAAATCTACTGCAAATTTTCTAAATAGCAGGATGATGTCTTCTTTTCTCTCTCTCAAGGCAGGAACCCTTATGGGGACTGTATTTAACCTGTAATATAAATCTTCTCTGAACTTATTGTTCTGGGTTGCCTGTAACAAATCTTTGTTGGTTGCTGCTATTACCCTTACATCTGTTTTTTGTACTTTAGATGATCCTACCCTGATAAATTCTGAATTCTCCAACACCCTCAACAACCTGGCTTGTGTTCCCAATGGAGTTTCTCCAATTTCATCCATGAACAAGGTCCCGCCATTAACTGTTTCAAAATATCCTTTTCTAGCATCAACGGCTCCTGTAAACGACCCTTTTTCGTGTCCAAATAACTCTGAATCTATCGTTCCTTCTGGTATTGCCCCACAGTTTACAGCGATGAACGGATTGTGTTTTCTAGGTGAAAGCGCATGAATTATTTGAGAAAATATTTCTTTACCAACTCCACTCTCTCCTGCAATCAAAACTGTTAAGTCTGTATTGGCTACCTGTGTGGCAACTTGAATGGCATAATTCAAGGCTGGAGAGTTTCCAATAATGCCAAACCTGTTTTTAATACTTTGAATGTCCATGTGTAATGGCTGCTTTTTTAATTTACGATCGTGCAGAGTAGGGTAGCTTGGGTGAAATCGTCCACCTTTACCATCACATAATCACCTTTTTGATGGGTTTGATTTTCTGCTTTTTCAAATACCATTACTTTGTACTGGCTATTTCTACCCATCCATTGTTTGTCGCTTCGCTTCGATTCTCCCTCTATTAATACCTCAAATATTTTTCCAACATCCCTTCTGTTGCTTTCAAAAGAAAGGCTATTTTGAATTGAAACTATTTCAGATAAGCGCCTCTTTTTTGTTTCCATATCAACATCATCAGTATATCTTTTGGCAGCTAGCGTTCCAGGCCTTTCTGAATACACAAACATATAGCTATACTCATAAGCAGACTGCTTCATTACATCGATGGTATCTAGATGATCACTTTCTTCTTCAGTACAAAATCCTGCGATGATATCCGAGCTTATTGCGCAATCTGGCATGATTTCTTTTATCCGCCTGATCTTAGCCAGATACCACTCTCGTGTATAGGTCCTATTCATCAATTGCAACAACCGCGTTGAACCACTTTGTACTGGCAAGTGTATATACCTGCAAATATTTGAATGATCTCGCATCGTAAACAATACTTTGTCTGTAATGTCTTTAGGATGGGATGTGCTAAACCTTACCCTTAACAAAGGACTTATCTTAGCAACTTTTTCCAATAACATGGCGAAATCTATGGGATGATTTGTTTGCGGATCTACCCAATAGTAACTATCAACATTTTGTCCCAACAATGTTACTTCCCTATACCCTTGATCAAATAAATCTTGGCATTCCTGAACGATGGTTACATCGTCTCTGCTTCTTTCCCTCCCACGGGTAAATGGCACTACACAAAAAGTACACATGTTATTACAACCCCTCATGATGCTCACAAAGGCCGAAACTCCATTTGAATTAAGCCTCACCGGAGAAATATCTGCGTAAGTTTCTTCTCTGCTGAGCAATACATTTACTGCCTTGGTCCCGGTTTCGGCTTCTTGAATTAAAGCTGGTAGACTCCTGTAGGCATCCGGACCTACAACCATGTCAACCAATTTTTCTTCTTCTAACAACTTGCTTTTAAGCCTTTCAGCCATGCATCCTAACATACCCACTAGCATAGTGGGCCTTACTTTTTTAAGTTTCCTGAACTCGGTTAGCCTTTTTCTGACAGTCAATTCTGCCTTTTCCCTAATCGAACAGGTATTTAAAAAAATCAAATCTGCTTCTTCTTCATTTTTGGTTGATCCAAACCCTTCTGCTTGCAGAATGGATGCAATGATTTCACTATCACTGAAGTTCATAGAGCATCCATAACTTTCAATGAAGAACTTTTTCCCAATCGTTTGTTCCATGCTTGGGTCTCCAGAAAAAGCCTCGCCTTGGCGTTTTTCGTCTATGGTTTTCTTTACAATTTCCAGCATCTTGCAAAATTACATTAAAAGTAGAAATGTGACAAATTGTCACTGATTGATTTTCTTGATTTTTATTTATCGTTCGTAAACGACAATTTTTTAGCCAACCAACTGTCTTTTACCGGTATTATCCACCTCGTTAAAAGGGAGATTTTATCGAGCACATTGTTGTCGATAAATAGGGTATCTGCATCGATAAAACCGTTTTCAATGGCATAATTAACTTGCGATAAAGGCAGAAGCTGGATTTTTTCCTTGATTACAAAGGCAAGACTTGTTCGGTTGAACATGTTCACTTGGTAAGTATTTTCAATCTCTTTTACAAGCCTTACTGAACTGTCTGTGCTGCAACCACTTACTCCTGTAGCCGTTTCATCCGCCATTAAAATGATAAATTGTCCAAAAAACATTGTCCCGAAACCTTTTACCGGTATTTGGTGTGATTTCCAATTTTGTGCAAAATCTTCCAATTTTTTTTCAATTTCCAAGGCTTCTGAAATGCTGAATATTCTGCTCGATTGATAAACCCAAACGCGGGAATCGTCACTAAAATCATGTGGAATGAGTGTTGTATAATCTAAATTCATGGTATTATATTGATTGTGCTATTAACTCTGCGATGTCTAAAACCTGTATTTCAGATTCTTTTTCTTTTAACTTTACCCCATCTGTCATCATTGTATTACAAAACGGACAAGCAGATGCAATGATGGTTGCCTTTGTTTCAATGGCTTCGTTTGCCCTTTCCCAATTGACCCTTAAGTTTCCTTTTTCTTCTTCCTTGAACATTTGTGCCCCACCCGCCCCACAACACAATCCATTGCTCTTGCATCGCTTCATTTCTATGAGTTCTGCATCCAACGCTTCTAAAACCTTTCTTGGAGCTTCATAAATTTGATTGCTTCTGCCCAAGTAACAGGAGTCGTGGTACGTTATTTTTTTTCCTTTGAAAGCCCCTCCATCTTTCACAACGATTTTACCTTCATTGATGAGCGATTGAATAAAAGTTGTGTGGTGAATTACTTCATAATTTCCTCCCAATTCCGGATATTCATTTTTAAGGGTGTTAAAGCAATGTGGACAAGCAGTCACAATTTTTTTTACATTGTATGTATTTAGTAAATTGATATTTTGATAGGCCATCATTTGAAACATAAATTCATTGCCAGCTCTCCTAACAGGGTCTCCTGTACACATTTCCTCAGAACCTAGAATTGCATAATTTACGCCAACCTTGTTTAAAATCAAAGCAAATGCCTTTGTAATGCTTTGCGCCCGCTGATCAAAGCTGCCCGCACAGCCTACCCAAAACAATATCTCCGGTGTATTACCTTTTGCAATTTCTTCAGACAAAATCGGTACATGCATATCTCGAATATTTTAAACTTTAAACCTTAAACCTTCAACTATTTCGTCCAATCCACCCTTTGCTCTGGCGAAAATTTCCAAGGCGCAAAATTATTCTCCACATTTCCAAACATCATCGTCCACTCTTGCGGCGCACTGCTTTTTTCCATCACAAGGTATCTCCTCATTTGTATGATGATGTCAAGCGGATTGATACTCACAGGACATGCTTCTACACAGGCATTGCAGGTTGTGCAGGCCCTGAGTTCTTCTTCAGTGACGTAATCGTACAAAAGCGATTTATTGTCATCTACAAAACTTCCATTTTTGTCTATATTTCTGCCCACTTCCTCAGCACGGTCTCTCGTGTCCATCATAATCTTTCGAGGTGAAAGCAGCTTGCCTGTAAGGTTTGCTGGACA
>CANLED010000167.1 GCA_947489175.1 Chitinophagaceae bacterium
GAAGCTTCAGTTGCCTATGCAATCCAAACCTACATGAAAGGTTATGAGTGGTTAGGAACCAGTGTTACCGTGGCTAGTTTAGCTGGATTTTCTTCTGTGATTCTTGTGATGTTAATGGGACAAAGTCGCATTTTTTACACCATGAGTAATGATGGCTTGATTCCAAAAGCATTCGGCGAACTTCATCCAAAATACAAAACTCCGTATAAAGCCAACTGGATATTGTTCGTATTTGTAGGCTTGTTTGCTGGATTTGTTCCAGGCAGTGTTGCAGGAGACCTAACATCATTTGGAACACTTTTCGCTTTTGTATTGGTAAGTGCAGGGGTATGGATTATGCGTGTTAAGAACCCAGAAATCGAAAGATCTTTCAAAACTCCGTTGGTTCCTTTGGTTCCAATTTTAGGTATTATCATTTGCTTGGGGATGATCGTAGCGCTAGACGCACAAACATTGAAAGTAGCCATCATCTGGATGGCACTTGGCCTTGTTGTTTATTTCATTTACAGCAAAAAGCACAGTAAACTGAATTAATAGAAAATTATACTTTTAATCCCGGATCATTATTTGGTCCGGGATTTTTTTTACCCTAACAGAAACCTTAATTTTGTATCCCTGCATCAAACTTATATTTAAACATAACACTGACTAAAATATGGGAAGGATTTTTGAAGTTAGAAAATCGACAATGTTTGCCCGTTGGGACCGCATGGCCAAGCAATTTACCCGAATTGGAAAAGAAATTGTTATATCAGTAAAAGTTGGAGGACCAGACCCTGCTACAAATCCTGGATTGAGGCGTTGCTATTTGAATGCTAAGAGTGTAGGCATGCCAAAAGATAGGGTTGAAGCAGCCATTAAAAGAGCACTTGGAAAAGACACAGAAAACTTTGAAGAAATACTTTATGAAGGATATGGCCCTCATGGTGTTGCTATAATTGTAGAAAGTGCAACAGACAACCATGTAAGGACTGTAGCCAACGTAAAATCGCATTTTAACAAAGGTGGAGGTGCTATGGGCACAAGTGGCAGTGTAAGTTTTCAGTTTAAAAAAATGGGCCTCTTCAAATTAAAAAACGAAGGGTTGAATCCTGAAGATCTCGAATTTGAATTGATTGATTTTGGATTGGAAGAATTAGGAGAAAGCACTACAGAAACTGGAGAAGAGGTGTTGGCAATTCGCTGCGCTTTTGCTGATTTCGGCAACATGCAGAAAGCTTTGGAGGAAAAGAATTTTACTGTTTTAAGTTCTGAACTAGAGTGGGTACCCATTACATTAGTTGAGCTCAATGAGGAACAAGCACAAGATTTATTGAAACTAGTTGACAAATTAGAACAAGACGAGGATGTTCAAAAAGTATTTCACAATTTGAAGTAATATTTTAATAAGGAGAACTACAATAGATGACAAATAATGGCACGCACATTGTATTCTACGACAGTGAATGCATGCTCTGTAGCAGAACAATTCGTTTTCTTTTAAAAAAAGACAGCAAAAAGAATCTTCTTTTTGCACCTCTGGGTGGAACTACCTTCAATTCCTTAAATATAGATTCAATAGACTATAATAATACCTTGATTTTTTTAAAGAAAAATGAACTCCAAACAGAGTCTACTGCTGTATTATCAATATTGTCGATGTTACCATACCCATGGAAATTATATTCATCACTGAAAATCTTTCCTGAAATTTTAAGAAACTCAATTTATAGGTTGATAGCTAAAAACAGGTATAAGTGGTTTGGGAAAAACACAATGTGTGAAAAGCCTACTGCTGAATTTTCTGCTTCATTTCTTCCCTGAAGGATAAGATTTACTCAGACATCATTTTAGTGACAATGCTAAAGACGTCTTCAACATTGGGTTTAGAAAAGTAATCACCATCACTTCCATAGGATGGACGGTGAGATTTCGCACAAAGTATTTTAGGTGCTACATCCAACCAGCGATAACCTCCTTGTTTTTCTATTACTTCGGAGAACATAAATGAAGTAGCTCCACCGGGAACGTCTTCGTCAACAAATAAAATTCGATTTGTTTTTTTAAGTGATGCCAAAATAACTTCATATAAATCGAAAGGTAAAAGAGTTTGAATATCTACTATTTCAACATCAATATTTGATAATTCGAGTAGCTTAGCGGCATCTGAAACTATTCTCAAGGTAGAACCATAGGAAACAATGGTTATATCTGTACCCTCTCTGATTATTTCAGGAACACCCAAAGGAAGTTTAAAATCAGTAAGAGAAGCAGGCAATCTTTCTTTCAAACGATAGCCATTTAAACATTCAACAACAATTCCGGGATTTTTACCATCAAGCAATGTGTTATAGAAGCCAACAGCTTGAACCATGTTTCTAGGAACACAAATGTGAAAACCTTTTAAGGCGTTTACCATAAGTCCCATTGGTGATCCACTATGCCAAATGCCCTCAAGTCGATGGCCGCGCGTTCTTACGATAAGTGGTGCAATTTGTTGACCCGCAGATCTGTAGTGAAGGGTTGCTGCATCATCACTCAATACTTGAAGTCCAAAAAGTAGATAGTCTAAGTATTGAATTTCAGCAATTGGCCTTAATCCTCTCATGGATAAACCAACACCTTGTCCTATAATGGTAAGTTCCCTGATACCTGTGTCAAATATCCGTTCTGAACCGTATTTTTGTTGAAGTCCGGCAAACCCTTGATTTACATCACCTATTCTTCCAAGGTCTTCACCAAAGGCTACAACAAGTGGATTGGTGGTAAATAGTTCATCAAAATATTTATTGAGAATTTCATACCCATTAAGATATGGAGAATCTTCGTTGTATTCTGGATGAAGAATATTTGGGTCTCCTATTTTTTCGTTGTCCTTAAAATGGAGGTCACTGTTGTAAAGCTGTTGATTTTCTTTAACAAGCTCTGCAAGTAATTGACTGGCTTCAATAGAGTGAGTTGCATTTTTAGACAAAGAAATGGCTGTTCTAATGGCAATCATAATATCCCTTCTAAATGGACTTACATTTTCAGATAGGGCTTGGTTTATGGCTAATAACTCTTCGGGATTAGCCATGTCATTAGCCATTTTTTCAATAATATCTAATGTCTTTAATTTCTGAAGACGAATAGGCTCCTCATATAGCTTCCATGTATCGATTCTGCACTTAGCAACATCATTTCGAATTTCTTCTTCAATTTGATTGATTTCAGTTTCATCTGAAAGGGCATTGTCGATAATCCATGAACGCATTACAGATAGGCAATCCCATGTACGCTCCCATTGGAGTCTTTCAGGTGATTTATATCGTTCATGACTGCCAGAAGTAGAATGACCTTGTGGCTGAGTTAGTTCTTCAACATGAAACAAAACGGGTATATGTTCATTTCTGGCTCTTGAAATACCTTCTTCAAATACTTCACAAAGGTTGGCATAATCCCATCCTTTTACTTTGTAAATAATAATTCCGTTTGATTTGTCAGTTTTTTCGAAACCAGCGAGGGCTTCTGATATAGAAGATTTAACTGTTTGTAATTCTTTAGGAACAGAAATTCCATAACCATCATCCCACACAAAAACAGCCAGAGGAACCTGGCTAACTGCGGCAGCATTTAATGTTTCCCAAAAATGGCCTTCGCTTGTTGAGGCATCGCCTATGGTGCAGAAAACAACTTCGGAGCCGTTGCTTGTGAAATTGGTATGGCTATCTAGACCTGGTAATTTTTTGAATAATTTAGACGCATACGCTAAACCCAGCGCCTTAGGAAAATGTCCGGCAGTAGGAGCCATGCCTGATGAGAAATTTTTTCTTTTGGACAAGTCTAAAAAATCACCTTGAGAATCAATAAAGGGTGTTGCAAAATGACAGTTCATTTGTCTTCCGGCGCAGTGAGGTTCATTTTCCCTGCTTGGGTCTGCATAAAGTTGGGAAAAAAAATGTGGGAGTGTTGCTACTCCAGTTGCAAGAGCAAATGTTTGGTCGCGATAGTAACCTGCATAGAAATCACCTTCCTTGAAGAATTTTGCCATGGCAACTTGAGGTACTTCTTTTCCATCACCAAAAATTCCAAATTTAGCCTTACCGGTAAGCACTTCCTTTCTTCCAAGCAAGCTAGCCTGACGGCTTTGGAAAGCAATTCTGTAATCGTTGATTACAGCTTGTCTAAAACCTTCAAAAGAAAGTTCATCAACCGTATAAGATTCTTGGCTTTCAGGCTGGTCCATGCAACAAAACTACCCTAAATTTATTAAATCGAAGTATTGCAAGGTGCAAATAATTATTCCAAATTTATTAACACACTTTTTGCTATAAAAAAACCACTACTTGTGATTTCACTTCTAGGTTATTTAGACGAAAAATCTAAAAAACAGATAATGACCAAACAAGTAGTGGCATATTTAGTAAGCTAAATGAGGCAGATCTACTTTTTTATTTTATCAAAATCAGCAGCAGATAAAACTTCACCACTAATTTTCAATTCGTAAGGAGCATCAATGCCTTTGAGTTTCACGAAAATAGTTTTCTCGAAAGGCCCAGGTGCAGCTGCGTTAAAACCAGCTTTAAGTTTGTCTTCTTTACCTTTCATGATTGGTTGCTGAGGCCATGTTGGGGTTGTACAACCACAAGAAGCGCTGGCTGTTTCAACGATTAATGGTTCGTTACCAATGTTTGCAAACATAAAATCATGTGTAACAGGAACGCCCTGTTTGATTTTTCCGAAACTATGTTTGATTTCTTTGAATTTTATGATATTTTCTGCCTTTTTTACTGCAGTTTGTGCAGAAGCTGAAAATCCAATTGACAAGACTAATAGAGAAACTAAGAGTTTTTTCATTGCTTTTTTTTTAAAATTAAAATATTTATTAGTTATAGTTGATTTTAGTTTTTAATCCTTTTTAAATTGGCAATTGATTTGTTTAGCGGTGCATGAAATTCGGGATTCTGCCAAACAAATCCCCGAATTGATATTGTTTCAGATTCGTTTTTTCCAAACTGAACATTGATTGTTTTTTCAAAACTTCCAATGGCAGCAGCATTATATCCAACCTTAATTTCCGAAATTGCACCTGGAGCAATAGAATCCCTACTCCATTCTGGTGTTGTGCAGCCGCAAGAAGCTTGAACATTATCTATCGATATAGGTTTATCAGACAAATTTTTAACAAAGAAAACATGATGAACCGGTTTTCCTTGGGGTATTTTTCCGAAATCAAATAATAATTGATTTATCTCCAACTTTTTACTGGCAGATAGTATTGAAGGATCTTGTGCAAAAAGACAAGAAGGAAGCAAAAAAATTAGCGCAAAAAAGATGTTTTTCAAAATATCATAAGTTGTATTAGAAATAACGGAAATCAAATTTACTTATTGTTTTGAAATTAATTTGAACATAAGTAGTTAAAATTATCCAAGTATAAAAAACGAACCAATA
>CANLED010000168.1 GCA_947489175.1 Chitinophagaceae bacterium
TCATCAACGATAAGAAAGTAATTGATTCCTGGAGAAGAAAATTTTTGCAATCAACAACCACTGATTTTTATTTTGAGGCTGGGAAGGAATATGAAATAAGGGTGGAATATTTTAGTTACAGACGAGAATCTGCCGCAAAACTTTATTGGAAATCTCCCAACAATGAAAAAGGAATTAAGGACTTATTTTCTGAAGCAGTAACTGCTGCTAAATCAGCAGATGTTGTGGTTGCCGTATTGGGAATCAACAAAAATTTTGATCAGGAAGGTGGAGATCGTATAGACATAAAATTATCCATCGATCAGGAGATTTTTATCCAAGAAATATTCAAAGTAAGTCCCAAGACAGTTGTGGTATTAGAGGCAGGAAATTCAATGTCGATTGATTGGATCAATAAAAACATCCCAGCGATTGTCAACGCATGGTACCCAGGAGAGCAGGGAGGAAATGCAGTGGTAGATGTGTTGTTTGGTGATTACAATCCGGCGGGCAGGTTGCCCATCACTTATTACAACCATGTTGGAGAGTTGCCAGCGATGAATGATTATGACGTAGGCAAAGGCAGAACCTATCAATATTTTCAGGGCAAGCCACTCTATGCATTTGGGTACGGACTCAGTTACAGCAGCTTTCTGTACAGCAACCTTGATGTGCAACAAAACGATTCAACGATGAACGTAAGATTCACCATAAAAAATACAGGAAAGGTTGACGGTGATGAAGTGGCCCAGGTATATGTGAAGTTACCTGAAAGAAATATTTCGTTGCCGGTAAAGGAACTAAAAGGTTTTAACCGTCTAAGTTTTAACTTTGGAGAGCAGAGAATTGTGTCGATTGAAATTGATAAATCGCGTTTGCGGTATTGGGATGAAACAAGCGCAAGTTTTGTTCATCCCACAGGTGAATATGAGGTGATGGTAGGGGCTTCATCGGATGATATACGATTGACTAAAAAAGTTATTTTTTAGTAAAACATATTTTGAAAATTAATTTGATGGTATGAAAAAATCAAGGTTGCTGTTTTTGTTTTTTTCTTTGATGATACTGATCATCGCTGCTGCGTTTGTTCAAGTGAGCAAAAAGAATGTTGTAAATGAAAAAAAGCCCAACATCATTTTGATTTTGGCCGACGACATTGGGTTTGAAACCATCAGTGCTTATGGAAGCACGAGTTATAAAACCCCACGAATCGACAACATGGCCAAGGGTGGTGTGTTGTTTCAGAACTGTTATGCGCAGCCATTGTGTTCGCCATCGCGTGTGCAGATCATGACGGGAAAATCAAATTTCAGGAATTACGAGCGATGGGGTTATCTCAACCTGAACGAAACCAATTTCGCACATATTTTAAAATCACAAGGATATGCCACCTGCATCACAGGGAAGTGGCAGTTGGGAGGAGATGAATTTACCCCATACAAGGCAGGGTTTGACGAATACTTGTTGTGGAACATCATGGACACTAGTTCAACCTACAACGAGCGATATAAAGATCCACGTTTGTTGGAGAATGGGGTGAGCAAAAAATATTCAAAAGGGGAATATGGTCCAGACCTATTCGTGAATTATATCAAGGATTTCATGACCCGAAAAAAGGACGTTCCATTTTTGGTTTACTATCCCATGGTCCTTTCGCACAAGCCATTTGTGCCTACTCCTGGGAACGGAAAGGTATATGAAAATTTCAAGGTAGTTCCCAAGGGCGAGCCAGGCGGGTCTTCAGCAGACAATTCTTTTTTTAAGGATCAGATGGCCTATCTTGATAAAAATGTTGGTGAGTTGCTCGACAAAGTAAATGAATTGGGACTAAGTGAAAACACACTCATCTTGTTTACAGGAGACAATGGAACAGGTGTAGGGATCAATTCAAACATGAAAGATGGCAGAAAAATCCCTGGGATGAAAGGGGCTACAACTGAATATGGGATTCATGTTCCGTTGGTGGCGTATTGGCAAGGAAAGATAAAGCCCGGACAGGTAAATAATAAGTTGGTTGATTTTACTGATATTCTTCCAACGATAACAGACGCTGCAAATATCAAGTTACCCAAGAGTTTTATTACAGATGGGAGGAGTTTTTTGCCGTTGGTGACAGGACAAAAATATGAGGCGAGGGATTGGCTGTTTTCTCATTATGATCCGCAAAAAGGAGAATTTAAAAAAGCCCGTTTTGTGCACAACAGAGAATGGAAATTATATGAAACAGGTGAAATCTACAACGTGGCCAAAGATCCAGAGGAAAAAAATGTGCTTGCAGTAAGCAGTTTGACACCAGAGCAACAAAAGTTAATGGCCACATTCAAGGAGGTTTTTTTGACCATGGTAAAAGTGGAAGTCATCAAAACACCCAAGGTTAAAAAGAAGAAAGCCGACGATGATGATGAAGGTTAATATCAATTCAAAAAATCCTTGACTGGTATGAATTTGAAAAGAAGAAATTTTATTGGATCAACTGGAATAATTCTTTTAGCAGGAGTCACTGGAGATGGGTGGAGCCAGGTTTTAAGTGAAAAGAGGAGTCATGTTACTTCTGTAACACTTTATTTGGTAAATGTTACGAAAGCCAGAAATTTCAGCCATTCTACTTGGGAAAATCGGCAGCATGTCTTTATATCACTAAAGTCAGGTGGCTTCACTGGCTGGGCTGAAGCATTGGCCTACAAGAATGACCTTGCTTTTGATATTAAAAAATGGGGATCTTTTTTCAATGAAATCAAAGGCCTTACAGTTGACAAGGCGATAGATTATTGCAGTGAACAGTTTATGAACAACAGGTGGCAGCATAAAATGAGTGAACCTGCATTGATGGCATTGTATGATCTAAAGGGCAGGCTACAAAATAAACCAAGTATTGAACTTTTTGGTCTTGATAACAGGGCCCCGGTCCCTGGGTTGTTTTGCATTCTTGAAAAGGATGTCAAACAAGCCCTTATTCAGGCAGAAATTGCCAAGCAACAAAACCTAACCAGTCATGTCAAGGTGAAACTCTTTGGCAACAGAGAAGTTGACCTAGACCTTATCATTTCTTTGCGAAAGTCTTTTGGTCCTACTACCTATCTTATTGCAGATGCCAATAGGGGATATAAAGAGTGGAAAAACATCGATGAGTTGGCTGGCATTATGAAGGAATTAAATCTTGCAGGTATGGATGCCATTGAAGATCCTGCTACATTGACAAAGGAACAATGGATAGAGCTGCAAAAAAAGGTAGGTGGTCTTGACTTGATTCCTGATTATCCAATGAGGCCAGCTTACAAGGCGCTGAAGGAATTTACACCATCAACTGGAAATGTTTTTAATATTCACCCGGATACCATGGGAACTTTCCTTGAAACAATTTCTTTGGGAAAAACCATAAAGAAAAATGATAAAAGACTGATGATTGGTGACAGCAGTTTTGTAGGGCCTGCTTGTACTTTCTGGCAGCAATTGGCGATAGGACTAGGGGCATCTTGGGTTGAGGCATTGGAAAAGCCACAGGAGTCAGATGTTTTTCATCATTGCGTAAAAAGGAAGTCCACCGTATTGAACAGTCTGGGGAAAGTTGAAATAAAAAAAATGTATCCTGGTTTCGGTTTAGAAATGGATGAAGACAGGTTAGAAAAATTGGCGGACAAAACAGTGCATCTTTATTAATTGAGTTAATTACAATTGAAATAGATTAAAATTTAAAAATAAGATATGAAAAGAGGAGATTTTTTGAAAAAGACGGGGATTGCATTGGCCGGTGTGGCGGGCGTAAGCATCCTTCCATCTTCTGTATTTGGAAAGAAGTTTGGACAAATTGCTCCAAGCGATAAAGTGAATCTTGCTTGCATCGGCATTGGAAATCGTGGTGCTGATATCATCAAAAAACTTCATGGCACTGGGCTAGCTAATATCGTGGCATTGTGTGATGTGGAGATGGGCGCTCCTAATACGTTGGCAATCATGAAAATGTTTCCCAATGTGCCAAGGTTTCAGGATTTTAGGGAGATGTTCGACAAGATGGGGAATCAGTTTGATGCAATAACTGCAGGCGTACCAGATTTTTCGCATTTCCCCATCACCATGTTGGCGATGTCTGAAGGCAAACATGTTTATGTTGAAAAGCCAATGGCGCATACTTTTCATGAGGTTGAACTCATGATGGCTGCTGAAAAAAAATACAAGGTTGCTTGTCAGATGGGAAACCAAGGTCATTCTGAAGAGAATTATTTCCAATTCAAGGCCTGGGCAGACGCTGGCATCATCAAAGATGTTACAGCCATTACTGCTTTCATGAACAACGGCAGAAGATGGCATGGGATGAAGGTGTCAGATTTCCTACCTGCACAATCCATACCCGAGACAATGGATTGGGACGAATGGTTGTCCACTGCACAATTCAAGGATTTCAACAAAGGATACATCAATGGAGATTGGCGGTCATGGTTTGAATTTGGCAATGGTGCTTTAGGGGATTGGGGTGCGCACATCATTGATACCGCGCATCAGTTTTTACACCTCGGTTTACCAACAGAGGTAGATCCAATCTACATGGAAGGCCATAGTCCATTGATCTTCCCACAAGGATCAACCTTGTTGTTCAAGTTCCCGAAGAGAAAAAACATGCCAGCACTCGACCTAACTTGGTATGACGGATTCAACAACCAACCCAAGCTTCCTGAAGGGTATGGAGAACCAGTGAGGGCTAAGGACATCCCACCACCAACCTCAGGGAACATCAATTCAAAACGCTATCCCGGAAAAATACTTTATTCAAAAGAATTGATCTTTAAAGGCGGTTCACACAGTGCACCTTTGTCAATTATCCCGGAAGAAAAGGCCAAAGACATGGCTTCCATTTTGCCAAATGTGCCCGTTAGTCCATCTACCCATTTCGCCAATTTCTTGAAAGCCTGCAAGGGCGAGGAGAAATGTAGGTCGTCGTTTGAGATTGCCGGACCATTGTGTCAGGTGATGGCATTGGGTGTATTGGCGCAGCGATTGAACACGAAGTTGATTTTTGACAGCAAGAAAAATAAAATCACCAACAGCAAAATAGGCAATGAATTGTTGGTTGGACCTCCACCAAGAAAGGGATGGGAGCAGTACTATAAGTTGTGATAGTTTTTAGTTTAAAGTTTAATTTTTAAAGCTTAATTAGATGGAGAATAATTCACGCAGGATATTTTTAAGACAAACGGCAGCATTGGGATTGGGTTCTATTGTGCTTCCAAGTTTCATGATCAATCCGCCGAGCAATAGATTGAATATTGCGGTTATCGGAGTGGGAGGTAGAGGAAAGGCAAGCTGGTCCAAAGTTCCCAAAGAAAGCATTGTGGCCATGTGTGATGTTGATGATCGGATGTCTGCCGATGCCTTTAAGGAATGTCC
>CANLED010000169.1 GCA_947489175.1 Chitinophagaceae bacterium
GTTTTATTGCTCCTACAGCACATATATTTTTACTCACAAAAACGTCATAACCTTTTTTTAGGGTCGCCATTTAACACACTCGGGATTAAAATTGTGTGCAATTCCAACATCAATTCCTCTTTCATTCCTGTCAGATAAGTTTGACAAAATTCTCTTCAAGTTTCACATTGAAATGAATTTCTGCTTTTAATGCTTTGAACACTTTAAGAAGCGTTTCAACCGTCGCGCTATTTGCACTACTTTCTAATTTTGAAATTTGCGCTTTCTGAACACCTATAAGTTTGCCTAGCTGTTCTTGGGTCAAATTTCGTTCTTGTCTTGCTTTTTTGATCATACGGCTTAATACATCCATATTCAATTCATATTCATAGGTATCTCTGTCCTCAGTACCAACTTTACCAATATATTTATCCTTCATTTCGGCAAGCGAATATGATTTCATTGTTGTCTTTTGCATAATCTACTTTTTAAGTTTACTTTCAAAATATTTTGTCCTGATTTTTACCGCCCTATCAATTTCATTTGAGGGTACTTTGTCTACCTTTTTAATAAATCCATGAGTCGCTAAAACCAGTGTTTCTACCCCATCCGTTTTATCCCAAAAAGCAAGTAATCTAATTTGTAAACCATTATACCTGGTGCGGAATTGCTAGAATGTATTTCTCAATAGCCTTGGGTTTAAACCCCAGGCTATTGATTTTTCTTCCTATCACCGACCATTGAGGAGAAATTTAACCAATTGCCTTATTTCAAATTGTGAAGAATCATGGAGGTTATAGCATCCCTTTATAATACGGTGGCTTCGACAGGCTCAGCCACCGCGGACAATACAGCCACATCACAAAATTCCTCTGAGATTTCAGCTACCTCGAACCGAATACCAATTACCCGAAGAAGTATGGCGGTGGCTGCGGTAACTGAGCTTGCCGAAGTTGTCGAAGCCACCATTGAAAAAAGTGAAGAGGCCACCAAATTTACATAGCGCTTAGTATGACAGGAGTTTCCTCGCGGTACTCGGAATGACAAAAGAGGACCTCACCTTCCTCTTCGAGAAAAGGTGAGGGGAAATTATTTGCTTTACGTCATACCCCTTTTTTTAGGGTCGCCCTATATCACATTAAGGATGACCTCCTATAATTGTGCAATTAATTAAAATCTGCTTTGCCCTCATTTAAATTTGTAAAATATTCCTGCATCCTTTTTCCGCTGATTTATTCTAGTTGTTACTTGCTGCTTGAATTCTTGCCTAAGTGTATCGGTGCGCTGCATTGACCAATTATGAAAGTATTTGGGTTTGGATAAACTTATTTTCTATTTATTCTATTTTGCAATTCCAATATCCTTTCCATTAGCTGGTTAAATTTCAAAGGCTCACCGTAAATCATAAAACTTGTCATTTCTTCATAATCTTTTTCATAATTATTAATTACACTATCTGGCGGTATAATCATTATTTTACTTGGTGTATGATTTGCATAGGAAAGCCCTCGTAACGGATTAAACTTTTCTCTATGTGAAACAATATTGCTGTATAATTCCGAATTTTTCAAGGCCTCAACTCCATATTCGGTGTCCATCAATTTTTCCAAATCATACAAATGGCGTGAAAGTCTATCAACACGTATTTTTTCAACTTCCTGCGAAAATTCTTCGTGTAGCAAAAATATTTTTTCTAAAAATGTTCTTTGTGGAAGCACAGTCGGAATTACAAAAGGAACACTTACAAAACTTTGTTGGGGAAAATTATCGCTTAAAATTGAGCAAATATTTCTTTCCTCAATTGGTTCCATTAATGAACGTGAACTTACTTCAATCAAAACCCTTTGCGGTAAATATGCTGATGTATCAATTACTGAATTATAATGAATTTCAATTACCTGCGGATCTTTGTCAGAATCCTTTACTGGTTGTGCAAAAAGTTTACATTCCTCAATTGCTTTCCATTCTGTTAGCACACTTGTCAAGTCTGTAAGAAAAGTCGTTGATATGAATTCACAAGATTGTTTCCTTAAATTTTTAATTTGCGTTTTACTGATGTCGCCTTCAAAACCAAAAAACCTTCTGTCAATCGCCAAATCAATATCTTCCGAAAATCGTTCTATCAAATTCCATGCTTTGCTCAAAGATGTTCCACCTTTAAAAACTATGCTTCTGCTGCATGGCAAAGAAAAAGACGCCTTCAATGCCAATGTTACCCACCAATCCTTTTCAATTGCCACCGATGGTAAACCTGTTAATTCCGTTGCTTGATTCAGAATTTCAATTCTTCGTTGCTTTGATAACTTTAGCCAGTTGGTGTTCATTTAATGTCTTGTATTAATATTTTTTTGATCCAAACCGGTGCAAGTTTGGCGTCATTCAATATATTTTCTTTTTTCTCCTTTTTTAGAAGCATTCGAATTTTCAATACCGTTTCCTCATCTACTTTTGTTTGACCAATAGTTTTTAATGCCTGAATAACTAAACTACTTATTTCGCCTTTTGCTATTAAATTTTTCGGACTTGTATTTTTAAATGTAATTGTTCGCTTTCCAACTTTAATGCTTCTTGCTGCTCCATCTGTCAGATAAACTACTTTCATAGGAACTTGGGTAGATAATCCCAACTTATTTAAAGCTTGAACTCCCGTTGTAACAATTCTTGCTTTGTCTCGCCTTGCAATTGCTTTGGCTATATCTTCGGTTGATGGAAATAAAACGCCTAGTTCTTTGTCAACTTTGGGGTATAAATATATACCATGAGCCAAGCTAACAAGTATGCCCTTTTCTTTCAATCGCAACAAGGCTTTCTTAGCACTTTCAGCGTTACCATAATCTAAGAAATCGCACACAAAATGAACACTTCCTTTTGGGTATGATTTCAGCACTTCGGCAATTTTGTTTTCTACTATTGGTCGTTCCATTTAAACAGTATTTCGTCCCAAATTTACTAAATATTTGGGACAAAATAATAATTTTCAGAATTAAGGTATTTGAACCATTTTCCCGATGTCGGCAAAATGGTCTGATGCAGAACTTCCGGAGTTTTCACAAGACTTTTAGCTTTCTCTATTATGCTCAAAAAAATGTCCCATTCTGACTACCCTACGAAATTGATCTAATGACGAAAATTACCAAAATTATACCGAATCTTTCCTCCGCAAAACTTTCAACTAAAAACTATTCAACTAATCTACCCCTCAAACCTCTTCTCACTCAACTTCTTCCCATCCACACTCATATGATTAAAGACGATCTGCACCTTATCATCCTTCCGCTCCACTTCAACCTGTAAAAACCCTCCGATGATATTCAAATACTCATGCTCGGGCAATACATCCTCCTTCTTCCATCCACCGGCATGCTCATCACTTCCTGGTCCACAGGCAAACTCATAGGTTCCCGTTTTGGCATGCTTTGAAATATACTGCCAATGCCTGTCCCCACAAACTACAAACGTGTTTTTATCGGGTGCAATCAGGTTCCTGATTGCATCGCCCTCGAACTTGTAATTGCTGTTGGAATGATTGTCTTTTTTCTGTGGACGGTCGGGACCGATGATTGGGGTTGGACTGATCAACACCTTAAACGTTGCATCAGATTGCGCATAGGTATCTTTGAACCAGGCCATTTGCTCCGGTCCCCAAATGGTTTTAGCTGGACCATCTGGCAATTCATTTGGCACCCTGTACTCTCGAACGTCAAACATCCAAATCTGAACATCCTTGCCCCACCTGAAAGTCCTGTATGGCTTGTCGCTGCTGGGCACCTGCTGCCTGAACAATTCAACCCCTTGCTGAAAAGTGAAATCACCCATGAACTTATTCGTTGATGCTGGATACGAATCATTCATCCATGTGTCATGGTCGTCTTTCATGAAATAACAGGGCACATTCTTGTAAAAAGCAACCGCACTGGTTAAGCTGTTCATCCGCTGCCAGTTCCACCTCGCGAGCGATAAATTCTTTGATAGATGGTCGTGATACAACACATCTCCTGTATGCACCAAAAAATCAGGATTCAATGCCTGCATTTCTTTGAAGATCTTGAATCCGCCTCCGGCTGGGTCATCCTGATGAGAATATTCGTGGCAAGTTGTTACCATGAACTTCACTTTTTTCGTTTCCGTTTTTGATGGCGCCGTCCTAAATTTTCCGTCGATAAAATTCGTACCTCCTGCACTGTTTCTCGCTTCAACTTTTATCTCATATTCTTTGTTGGATGTCAATGTTGTCAACATAAATTGTCCTGCATAATCGGTTGAATCATCTACTGCAAGCCAACTTGTTTCAACCCATTTTTTATCCCCTTTCACCCGATACAAAACCCGCATTTCACCTTTCGTCCCAGGCACCGCTCCATCAAGCGTCTCAACCGTTTTTCCTTCCGGCATCACCGATTTTGCTGGCCTATTGGGCCTGTCCTGTTTGTACTTTTTACTGAAATAATCTAACGGATGCCATTCATTATTTGAATCATCCAAATACATGGATTTTGGCAATACCTTTTTATCCGTCACACGAACCGCTGCTTTTGTCAACCTTGCCCAAACAACCGCTTCATTGGAAGAAATCTCTCCCATTTTTATTCCCGTAGTGAAATACGGAATGTCTTTCATCATGGTGTCTGTCATGACTTGCACCATCGGCATGGCGGCTACTACACCCAATGTTCCTTGCTGTATAAATTTTCTCCTTTGCATATTTCTATTGTTGTCTATAGTGAATGTAAAAATCAATTTTTATGAGCATGAATATACTGTCTTTCGTGTTCACACAAAAGTTCAAAAAGTTTCCAAGTAACAGAATTTGATGTGCATGGAGGATATACCGTTTCATCCAATTGACTTATAGGTACAATTCTTTTTGTTGAACTTGCGATGAATACTTCTTTGGCCAATTTCATTTCTTCCAACAAAATATTTCGCTCTACAACCTGCATGCCTATTGCCTTTGAGATCTTAATGATATTTTTCCTGGTGATGCCTTTTAACATATTTTCAGCAGGCGTGATTAATTGATTATGCTGGGTAACAATAAATACATTCGACCTCGGACATTCATTCACCATACCGTTGTGGTGATACAAAATATCATCAGCTTGCTTTTTTTTCATCCAAGGTTGCAGCCAAATGGCCATCAAATAATCCGTTGTTTTTACTTCGGATAATTGACGTTGATAATCATAGCTTGCTAACACAAATCCTGCATGATTGATACTATCTGCTGGTGGTGTAATCTGCTGTTGCACTACCACCAAATTGGGTTCTCCAAGCTGATATCCATCCACAGAATCTCCTCCCGTCAACAACAAACGGATGCCCGAATTTTTCAACTTGTTCTCCTTGATCAAATGATGCACCACCATGGTTAAAGCATGC
>CANLED010000170.1 GCA_947489175.1 Chitinophagaceae bacterium
GAAAGCAAAATAAATAAAATCAAAAAACTTGTGATTGTTTTCATAATAAATTTCCGTTTGTAAGATGAAAAGAGGGTATTCGAGGTATGGATTAATGAGCAAGAACGTAGAGGGTCTAAAGTTTAAATTTTAATTTAAACACCCTACAATAATGAACATTTATTGGTTTGTGGAAATTCGGTAGGATTGGATTTTTTATACATATAAATACTTAATCAGATTTAGTATTTTATAGTATGCTTGAGTGTAATACTAATACACGCTTTTTGAAAATGCAAATTTTTATAACCTATTTTTTTGATTTTTTGAATAATCTGACCAAAAAAATTAAGTTAAAGCTGTTTTTTTAACATTAAAAAAGAAATTAATCTGAAAAAGCTTTTTTTCCACAAAAAAAGCCCCCGCCGACTAAGGCGAGAGCTTTTCATCCATAGAATAATTTAATTATGAATTCATTCTATTGGGTGGACTCCGGTAAAAACCTGTATGTCCTACTAGTTTTCAATCACGATTCTTTGTACGGATTGTTCTCCTGTTTCAGGGTAGGTTATTTTAAGATTGTACACACCAGACTTGCTAATGTTCAGCTTGAAATTTGAATCAGTGATGTTGGTGAACTGCTGAACCATGCGGCCACCCATGTCAATCACTTGAATATTCATTTTCTTTCCGTTTGCAGTCCTGCTGATGTTAACCGCTCCATTGCTTGGATTAGGGAACACCATAGAAACTGTTTCACCGTTCAATTTTACAACCCTTACTTCGCTGAAGGTAATCTTGCCATCAAGATTTTCCTGGGCTAATCTGTAGTATGTGGTTGCCCCGTTTCTTGGACTAGCATCTATGAAGTTGTAGTTCAAGGCGTTCTGGCTGTTTCCACCAACTGCTTTTGAATTAACAAACCCAATGCTTTCAAATTTACCATTTACACCACCTGCTTGGCGCTCAATTCTGAAGCCTTTGTTAACGATTTCAGAAGAAGTTACCCAGTTAAGAGCAACGGTGTTTGTAGATGTTGGTTTAGCTGTGAAAGATGTTAGGGTTACGGGTAAGGCAGCAGTAGTAATTGACGCGACAGCGAATGGACTGAACTTATTTACATTTGTTACAGTTAATTTCTTAGTTAAAAAATCGTATGACCTAGTTCCGGCTACACTAGGTGCATTTTCCCAATGCAAATTACCGTCAGTAGCATTGTAATGCCCCATTCTTAAAAATTGTGCATTAGCAATTGTAGTTGGATATTGACTAAAATCAATTGTTACGTTGGCAACAGATGTTAAATTTGATCTAGAAAGATTCCAATATTCTGAACTTGATAATGTTGAAAGTGTTTGCGCCAATTCATTTTTAAAGACTTGAAGAGAATTCCCTCTTACCAAATAAGAGAAATTATACAACGGGTCGCTTGCTACATGGTTAGCAGAGAAATTATCTGTGATAGAAGTATTTTGCAAGTTTGAAACTTTTATAGGACGATACTTATTTTCTGAATTTATCATGCCACCAATAGGGAATTCAAAATCAGCATTACCGTATTTGATTACTTCAACCATAGCAAAAGATGCATCATTGGCAACTCCCGATGCTATACTCGATTCACTTTGGAAAATAAGCTTTGAATTGTTTGTTGAAGTAATGTAACCACTCGTGAATGTTGCTGCTCCATTAATTTGAACATCCTTTGATATTACTTTTGAGCCACCACCTTCAAATGAAACATTGTTGAAAGTAGAAACATTTGCACCGCCAATAGCTTGATTACCTACTTTTTTGAAATTGACTGTACCACTATTTGCCGTAAAAGTTCCATTGTTTATCCAATCACCGAATACATTTAACGTCATATTGGAAGTTATTGTAAGAGAAGAACCACTTGAGATTGTCAAACTTCTTACTGCTACATTAGCTAAACCAATTAGTGGCTGATTAGTCGATTCGTTCGAAATGGTAACATCAGTTTCAGCATTTGGAATTGAGCCACACCAGTTTTCTGCATAATTCCAGTGAGTGCTAACGGCCCCAATCCAAGATCCGGGTTGCTTTACAAGAACAGCTACAGCAGAAGTGGTTAAAGATGCACATGCTCCACTTGTTACTAAAGCTTTGTAATATGTTTTTGATGTCAAGTTTGAGGCAGTATATGTTTGATCAGTTGCGCTTGAAATATTATTGTAATTGATACCATCGGTAGAAGATTGCCAATTAATAGTTCCAATATTTCCACTAAGTGTCAGTAAAGTACTATTTGTTCCAGAGCAAACTGTAGCTCCACCTGAAATACTACCTGCAACACCGTCTGGATTCAAAGTTACCAACACAGCTGTTCTGTTGGATTCAACCTCATTGAATGTCTGTGAAACATAATATGTAGTATTGTCTGTTAAAGTTGTTGTAGCTAACAATTCAGTTCCATCTGTTTGCTGCGTAAACCATTTTATCGATGAACCAGATAATGTATTGGATGTTACCAAATCTGAAATTTTGGAACCAATGCACAGGTTTTGATTAGATGCAGTAGGAGCATCAATGTAGGTGATTGTTAAAACAATTTTCCCATCTCCACCATTACCACCAAGGCGATCTATGGCATTATTTATAAATGCTCCACTACCACCACCTCCTGGAATTGATCCAGCATTTCCATTTCCACCCAAATTATCTGCAGCTCCCCCTATTCCACCATTTGGGGAGTCTCCACCTTTACCACTAGATAATCGTGTACCCCCTTCTCCTGCTTCACCATCTAATTTAATTTCTCCAGAACCGCCAGAAACTGGAACAAAACTATTCGCAGCTGAACCGCCATCTCCGCCATTAACATCCTTATTCTGAGGTTTCTTTCCACCGATGCCACCGTTTGCTAGCAATCCTACTAGGTTTGTAGGAGCTTCGGTAGTACTGAAATTAACCCAAGTATCGCTTCCATTTAGCCCTGAATTTAACCCCCCTACTCCACCTCTACCAACTGCATAAGACCAAATTCCTGTAAAGCCTGAAGTTTTTATAAACTCCACATAAGCCCCGCCTCCGCCGCCGCCTGCTCCTCTTTGATTATCATTATCATGTCCCCCACCGGATCCGCCGCCACCCCAGGCTTGGATTTTTATCGATGCAACTTTTAATTGTGGTAACTCCCATGATGTGGATGCGCTCGGCAAAATAACTTCACTGGTTGATTGAGCATAATTTTTGCCATAAATGTTGATGAAAATCAACAGAATGAACAATATTTTTACTGCTTTTTTGATTCTTGTTTTCATGATTGATAACTTTTGAATGTGATGTAAAAGGTGGTTTAGGTAGGAAGTTGATTTGATCATCACAAGAAAAATGAGCTAGATTACCTAGGAAAGGCAGATGCTTATACCTTAAGTTCTAGCTCATTTTTTCATGGTTTGGGTACGGATTAATTCTTACGGTTGGGCACAGGTAAAAACCTGAATGTCCTACTAGTTTTCAATGACGATTCTTTGTACGGATTGTTCTCCAGTTTCAGGGTATGTCATTTTGATATTGTACACTCCAGACTTGCTGATTTTCAACTTGAAGTTTGAATCAGTTATGTTGGTGTACTGCTGAACCATTCGGCCACTCATATCAATAACTTGAATATTCATTTTCTTTCCGTCCGCAGTCCTGCTGATGTTAACCGCTCCAGTGCTTGGGTTAGGGAACACCATAGATACGGTTTGGCCATTCAATTTCACCACACGTACCTCCGAGTAGGTCAGTTTCCGATTAAGGTCTTCCTGAGCCAGCCTGTAGAATAAAGTTGTTCCGCTTCGTGGACTTGCATCGATGAAGTTGTAGTACAAGGCAGTTTGACTGTTACCACCTATTGCTTTTGAAGCAACGAATCCTATTTGCTCAAACTTGCCATTCTCATTTCCTGCCTGACGCTCAATCCTGAAACCTTTGTTCACAATCTCTGAAGATGTCCCCCAATTAAGAGTAACCTTGTTGTCTGGTGTTAGCTTGGCTGTGAATGAACTGAGGGTGACAGGTAGGGCGGCAAGTTTAATATCAGCAGAAGTGAAAGGACTGAAATTTTTCACCTTTGTTACTTTCAATTTCTTCCTAACAAAATCAAAAGACTTGCTCCCGAAATCAGTTGGTGCATTTTCCCAAACAGATTCATTTTCATCGTAATGCGCCAATCTTAAGAATTGTGCTTTTTCGGCTGTAGTTGGATATAAGCTGTAATCGATTGTAACGTCGGCGATAGATGTTGGATTTGATCTGGAAAGATCCCAGAATTCTAAATTTGATATATCAGTCAGCGTTTGTGTTGATTCATCTTTAAAGATTGTTAACGCATTTCCTACTCCAAAATATTGAAAAGCTGCCAACGGGTTTTCTGCAAAATGTTGCGCCTTGAAATAATCTGTAGGGGAAGTATTGATTAAATCTGAGACCGCTATAGGACGATATCTATTTACTCCGTTAATTAAACCCCCAACAGGGAACTCAAAATCAGTTGTACCATATTTGATTACCTGAACCTTTGCAAAAGATGCGTCACTGGCGTCTTTTGCTATTCTTGAACCAGCTTTGAAAATCAGGGCTGAACTGTTGGTTGAAACAATGTAACCACTCGTGAATGATACAGACCCTTTAATTTCAATATTTTTTGAAATTATTTTTGAACCACCACCTTCAATTGAAATATCGTTGAAAGTAGTAACGTTTGCGCCACCAATTACCTGATTTGTACCTTTGAATGACACAGTACCTGCATTTGCAGTAAATGTTCCGTTATTGAACCAATTTCCAAATACATTTAAATTTCTATTGGCATCGATTGTAAGCTGAGCACCAGGCGCAATTGTCAAACTTCTTACTGATACATCAGCATTGCCAATGAAAGGCTGATTCGATGGTTCGCTCGAAATGGTAACATTAGTTGAAGAGGTTGGCATTGAGCCACACCAATTTCCGGCATCGTTCCAGTCAGTGTTAACGGCCCCAATCCAAGATCCGGGTTGTTTAACAAGGATAGTTGCAGGAGCAGTGGTTACAGTTCCACATGATCCACCCGTTACTACAGCCCTGTAATGAGTTGTAGTTGTCAAATTTGTGAAAGTATATGCTTGTCGAGTTGCGAATGTAATATTGCTGTAAGTAGTACCATCAGTAGAATATTGCCACTGAATGGTTCCAATATTTCCACTAAGCGTTAATTGAGTACTGTTTGTTCCTGTACATACAACAGCAGCACCTGAAATAATACCAGGTGTTGGGGTTACTGTAACAACAACAGCTGTCCTATCAGACTCTACATCCTTGTCGCCCTCAGGAGCCCTAAATGTCTGTGAAACATAATATGTTTTGCTTGATAATAATGTTGCA
>CANLED010000171.1 GCA_947489175.1 Chitinophagaceae bacterium
AATTGCCGAAGAAGGTTTGATGGAAATAATCGAGCTACAAACTGGTGACAGTGAAGAAATAAAATTTAATGAAAATACTTTTGATGCCGTAACGGTTTCATTCGGTGTTAGAAATTTTCAAAACTTGGAAAAGGGACTTCAAGAAATCAACAGGGTACTAAACCCTGGTGGCAAACTAGTTGTACTTGAGTTCTCCAGACCATCACTGCCAGGCATTCAACAAATATATAATTTGTACATGTCTGTGGTAGCACCCGGGATGGGAAAACTTTTTTCAAAAAATGGAGAAGCTTATCAATACCTCAATAATTCCGTTCAAAAATTTCCAGAAGGAAAAGATTTTATCAAAATTCTTGAATCCGTAGGATTTAAGAATACTTCATTCAAAAGATTAAGCCTAGGAATATGCAGCATATATATCGGAGAAAAATAGTGCTGCTCACATTGAGCCTAATTGTCATGCTGTCAACCTTTGCACAGCGTGCCATTGAATTAAACCTACCTGACCATGATGAAAAGAAATATTACTTTGGAATCATCCTCGGTTACAACAGATCTCATTATAATGTCACCCATCATCCATACTTTTTAAGCAGAGATACAATCAGTGTCGTGAACTCTCAAAACAGCGGAAGGATTCATTTGGGAATCATGGCCAATTGGCAACTGTCTCAACACCTAGATCTTCGTTTTTACCCGTTAAACCTCATCTTCAGCGAAAAGAAATTCGGTTACACCCAAAAATATACTAGTGATCCTAGCACAGCTTACGAAACACAAAATGTTGAATCTATCGTTATGAGTTTCCCCTTGCAAGTGAGGCTTAAAAGTGATCGAATCAATAACTTCAGGGTATATACACTGGCGGGATTAAAATATGACTTCGATTTGGCAAGTAATTCAGGCGCAAGAAATTCAGACAACATCGTTAAAGTAAACAAAAGCGATTATGGCTTAGAAGGCGGCATTGGATTTCAATTCTTCTTTCCCTATTTCATACTATCTCCTGAAATAAAATTTAGCTATGGCCTAACCAATGTTCACAGTCGGGATGAGTCCCTTCGCTATTCTAATGTTATTGATAAAATGAACAGCAGGATGATTTTATTTTCCCTACACTTTGAAGGAGGAGGAAACAAATAAAATGAAGAATGCACTAAATGAAGAATGAAAAATGAAGAATGAAGAACATTAAACTAAAAACCTTAAACTTCTTCAACCTCTTCAACTTCCTCAACAATTAATCTGCTGTTCATTCTTCATTTTTCATTCTTCACTCTTCATTTGTATTCAATAGTCATACTCCCTTCTTTGCATATTCCACCTCAACCCAAAAGAACTAAATATGTTTTTGGGTCCCCCTTCAATCTTTCTATAATACACATTACTCTCCAAAAATAAATTCTCTTTAAACTCATAAGCAAGCCAAAAATTAACATTCAAATTCTTTCTGCTCACAGGTGCACCATAAAAAAATCCATCAAAGGCAGCCCTGGTTTCGTTGGATAAAAAAATGTTGTTGCCGAAATTCTTTCCGGCCGTATCTACGCCACTTTGCCAATAAATAGCTTTTGCTTGTGCTGTCCATTTTGGAACAGGCTGAAACCTGAGTATCGCAATATATTCGCGGATATTAGACATCAATGGATGCGCCATAGGCTGATTGTAATGTGTATAGTTTCCAACTGTATCAAAATGTGAATACGTGAACGGCCGAATCCAATTGGATTCTAACTGTAGGTCTAAATTTTTAATACCTGCAACATCAATGTATTTCAACCCTCCCTGAAAGGCCCATTTGTTTCCCCACCAACCATTTTTTTGCCTAATGTATTTTGTAAAAAACTCATCAATCAAAATTTGCCCATACAATTGAACACGCTTGCCTAAATTGGCTTTTGCATCAAAACCAACAAAAGAATTATCTGGACTACCAACTTGCAATTCTGCTGGTCGCAAAAACATCACCGGATTCAAATAACTAAACTCAACATGGTTCTGCCTTCCAAAAACAATGCTTTCAAACAATCCCAATGTCAACCATTTTGGAGCATTGAAACTTACATGATGGATTACCGCATACTTTTTGGGGAACAAAGTATCTTTATCAAACCGCCTGGTGTATTGTGAAGTGAGCTCCATCACCCTACTCACATAATTAAATCGACCGGCATGCAAATTCAGGTTAAAAAACAAATGACTGCTTGCATAATCACTCATGAACAAGCTCCGATATCCATTGCCTAGAAATATTTTATCATATCCAAATTGTACATCCAAAAATCGCGTTGCATTGAAATAAACAGAACCCCTCGCATCAAAATAATCATACCCTGTTTTCTTAAATCGCCTATACAATCCAGCCCCAGGCACTGCCCGAAATTGTTCTACTTTTTCATTCAAAAAAACAGGTGGCTTCTCTTGGGTTTCAGTTACATACGCTTGAAATCCAATTTTATCTGCAAGCAACGACCTAATTAGAACACCCCTTGTGTTCATATAGCGCAACTCATTGGTGGCATCGTCTTTCATCGCCTGAAGTTGCAAAACCGGATTAACAGATATAAAAAAATCCTCCTCCCGAACAGAAATCATATCGGCAGGTGTCTTATAAATTGAATTCAAAAACCCGAGTTTACTATCTGAACCTAACTTAAATTGTTTGTCCCACTCAACGTTGTTTAACCGAGACCTAGAAAGATTGTATCTGTCAACTTTAGATAGTTGATAATTTTTAAGGCTATCCGAGGCCCTATCCAATGCACCAAACCACCATTTTCTGCTATACGGCTTTAAAAAAGAAAAATTCAACAACGAATCTTTTTGCATCTTTATTTCAAGCCGATCCAATAAGATATTCTCTTTTGAACCTTGTTGAAATAAAGTGGATTGTGCCGCCAATGATATTGGTAAAATAAAAATCGAAGCGACTAAAAAGGTTTTAATAATTTGCATGTTATATCTTATAAACTTCACTTATGTCTAAAATTATCATTAAAAATACACAGATTGTAAACGAGGGACGAATATACACTGCAGACGTTTTACTTAGCGACCAAAGGATACTTAAAATTGATCAAGTAATTGACAATAAATATAATGCAAGAGAAATTAACGGAGAAAATAAGTACTTATTGCCAGGAATCATAGACGATCAAGTGCATTTTAGAGAGCCCGGCCTCACCCACAAAGCCAATATCCACAGCGAGTCTTGCGCGGCTGTTGCAGGCGGAACAACAAGCTTCATGGAAATGCCAAATACGAGGCCAGCGGCACTTACACAGGCTTTGCTTGAAGAGAAATATGCCATCGCCGCTAACTCATCTCCCGCAAACTATTCATTCTTCATGGGAACATCAAACGACAATGAAGAAGAAGTGCTGAGAACAAATGAGAAAAAAGAAGATGTTTGCGGCATAAAAATATTTATGGGATCATCCACAGGAAACATGCTGGTTGACAATCACCTTACACTCGACAACATCTTTCGAAAAAGCGAACTCCTTATTGCTACACATTGTGAAGATGAACGCATCATAAAATCCAACCTCGAAAAAATCCTTGCCGAAGGAAGAACATTAGAAGCATCAGACCATCCGCGCATTCGCGATGTAGAAGGCTGCTTCGAATCTTCCTTGATGGCCATTCAACTAGCCAAAAGAAACAATACCAGGCTGCACATCCTGCACATTTCAACCGCCAAAGAACTTCAATTGTTTACCAACATGATACCGTTGGAAGACAAACGCATCACATCTGAAGTATGTGTTCATCACCTTCATTTTACAGCTGATGATTATGCAACCCTTGGAAATAAAATAAAGTGCAACCCTGCTATCAAATCAAAAGAAAATAAAGACGCCCTCTGGGAAGCACTGCTAGACGATAGGTTGGATGTGATTGCAACAGACCATGCACCGCATACCATGGAAGAAAAATTTGGCAGCTACATAGAATCTCATGCAGGATTACCCTTGGTTCAGCACAGCCTTCAATTGATGCTGCATTATCACCTGAAAGGCAAGATCTCACTAGAAAAAATGGTGCAAAAAATGAGCCATAACGTGGCCACTTGCTTTAACATCAAAGAAAGAGGGTTTATCAGAGAAGGATATTACGCAGATCTTGTTCTGGTTGATATGAATAAACAAATGACAATCACAAAAGAAAACACCTTGTACAAATGTGGATGGAGTCCACTCGAAGGTTTTATAATGCCCGCTTCCATCGAAAAAACTTTTGTAAATGGACATCCCGTTTATGAAAACAACCGCGTTGATTCATCTTACAGAGGAATGCGTTTGAAATTTACTAGAAACTAAGTCAAACCCTTGATGCGAGCAGACAAAACAACCTTATACGACCTTGCTATCTTTCACAAGGAAGAAGAATATTCTCTCTTTCACCGTATAGATTTTACCAAAAGCCAATTGGGGAAAGCAGCGCTGATGAAATTTTTTAGCGAGCCCTTGGATTCTTTTGATGAAATTAGTCAAGTACAAGAAATCTTGCATATAATAGGAGCAAACATCAACAATTGGCCTGATAGAATTACCAATGGAACGTTGCTTGTAATTGACAAATACCTAGACGATAACCCGAGTGATATTCCTGAAGATGCCAACGCCATAAATGGATTTATTTACAAGTGGCTTCATCCCGCTGATTACTCCATGATTTTATTTTCAGTGAAACAGTTTTTTGAACTTATCAAAGGATATGAAGCCATACATCTTTTCTTTTCTGAAAAGAAAAAACCAGCTAAACTCAGTTTTATTCTCAATCAAACTGAAAAAATTCTTTCGCATCCTAAACTATTAGGACTAAAAAACAAATCAGGTTTCAACAACCTCAACACAGTTGAGATTCTTTTTTATGGCAGATTTTTTCATGTTGAATTTGTCCAACAAATCAGAACACTCTGCACCCTATATGCAACTTTGGATGCATGGTATTCTATGGCGATGGCCAACCAACAACTGAACCTAATCCGACCCTCATTTTTACAAGATGAGTTACCAGCAATCAATGCCACAAAATTACGCCACCTGCTTCTAGAAAAACCTGTTAGCTACGATGTTCAACTCAACCAAGAGAAAAACTTCATCTTCTTAACAGGAGCTAACATGGCCGGAAAAAGCACGCTGATCAAGGGTTTGGGGCTTTCAGTCTATCTTGCACACATGGGCATGGGTGTTCCGGCAGAAAAAATGGAAATGACATTATTTGATGGAATCCTCAGTAACATTAATGTAGAAGACAACATAATTAAAGGAGAAAGTTATTTTTTCAACGAAGTAAAAAGAATTCGAAATACCGTTAC
>CANLED010000172.1 GCA_947489175.1 Chitinophagaceae bacterium
AGTTGATACGCGGTCTTGGATCAAATTCATCAACTCATCATCACATGCTATTGTATAGGTAGTGGTTTCTTGCGAAGGCAAATCAAATGAGGGTACTTCTAACAATTCAACCTGATCCGAAACCAAAAATCCTTCCAGCAAGTTTGTCATAGTTACGACCTTCCCACTTTGATTCTTTCTGTAACAACTAATGTGCAAATATGTCTTCGCCCTTGTGCAAGCCACATAAACAAGCCTTCGCATGTCGTCCATGCTGTCTGGCTCAGGCACAATAAATTGATTGAGCAGATCTGGTACCCTGATACCCTCGCCACTGCTTCGATTTTCCCAATTGGTGCTCTGGCATCCAATCAAAAATACTTTGTCGTACTGCATTCCCTTGCTGCCATGAATCGTTGATAGTGTGACCGCATTTTGCTCATCATTTTCTTTAACAGGAATCTCAACTTTTATTGCAATGCCGTTTTGTTCGTGATACCATAACATTTCTGCAAGCGAATTCATACTTTTTTCCCTGTCGGTTTCCATAAAAGTTACCATGAATTCTTTCAAGGCTTTTTTCTCATGAACGATATTTTCTCCAATCAATTTATCTTCCGCCAATGCGATGCACGCATTTACAAGGCTTATTAAATCATCCTCTTTGCGTTGCAGATAAATTTGATTGATGTCTTTGATGATGGCCGAAATTTTTGTTTGATTTTCGTCACGCAAATGCCAATCGAAAAATGATTGTCCCTTTGTTTGCTTGTACATCAAGTAATCACGAAGGGTGTCTTGACCGATATTTTTGTGCATCAGATGCTGGATGAGAAATCCTTCTGCAAGTCTTTTGTTTTCTTCATGACAGCGGATGAATTGCAGCAGATAATAGAAACGTTTTCCAAATGATGTCTTCAATAAATTCGTCCAATTTCTGTTGGTTTGATAGGGGATTTTATAATAATCAAGCCATTCAATGATGACTTCAAACTCCTTGTGTTTCCTCGCAAGAATGGCTATGCCATTGTATTTTCCGTCTGATGTACGTTGGATTGTGCGTGCAATTTCACAGGCTTCCTGAGCCGCGTTTTCAAAGATGTTGAGACTGGGTTTATGGGCAATGTTTTTGTAGTTGACATTTCCGGAAACGAGGGGTTTATCCTTTTCAGGTTGTCTGACTTCATTCTTGGAAATCAATCCAAATGATTCCTGCAAAATGATGGCAGTGCTTCTGTAATTGATGTCAAGCACAATGGTTTGAAGTTTTGAAAATTTGTTGCGCATCCATTCGAAATTATGCAGATTGGCACCCTGAAATCGGTAAATGCATTGGTCGTCATCACCAACAGCAAAAATATTAGGTTCCATCACCTCTGAGCAAAGTTCATTGATGAGGGCAATTTGCTTTAGGTTTGTATCTTGAAATTCATCTACCAGAATGTATTGATATTGCTCCTGCAAACGGGTAGTCAACTGCGGGTCGGATTGCAAGAGTAGCAGACCTTCCATCAACATATCTTCAAATTCATATTTGTTTCTGGATTCGAGTTGATGATTGTACTCGTCATACATATTTGCGATATCAGTAGCAAATTTCTCAATGCGGTCTTTGAGTTTTCTTCCCTCTGCATTCAATTCTCCGTTTTGCTTGAGGTATTTTTCTTCCAGCGGAAGAATGTTGTTGATGCAGTGTTCCGCATCTTGAACCAGTTCATCTTTGGTGATGTTCTCCTGTTTCAGCGTGCTGAAAATTTTTGCAAGGTCACTAATTTTGACAGAAGATGCGGGTTTCAGAAAATTGCTATCGGAAGGGGACAGGTGGTCATAAATCATTTTTTCAATGAGCATGAAACGTTGAGCATCCGTGATGAGGCTTCTCCCCATGAAAGTGTCACGCGCATTTTGAAGGATGAGTTTATTGCAAAGGGAGTGGTAGGTGTAGATGGCAATTTCATTCGCTGCTTCACCGATAAGTGTAAGCAATCTGCTGCGCATGGCTTCCACTGCGGCGTTTGAATACGTAAGGCAAAGGATGTTGGACGGATAGACATCCTGCTGTTTGAGGATTTGTCCGATACGAACTGCGAGCACTTCGGTCTTGCCGGTGCCAGGACCCGCTAGAACCAACACAGGACCTTCTGTTTGAAGAACGGCGTGCTGTTGTTTGCTGTTCAATTTGTTGAATGCCTCCGAGTGTTTGTCGGCATTGTTCTGTGAATGAAACATATATTGAATTGTTGTTTACGATAGTAGTCTGCAATATCCGGAATGGCAGTGAAATTTTGTTTCCAAAATAGTTTGAGGAAAAATTTTAAGAAGAGGATGTTCGTGGTTTAGCCATATCTATAGAAAGCAGACGGCTGTTTTGTCCAAGGAAGAGATATTCAATAAAGTTACAAAATTTGAAATAATCAAACTATAGATTGGTAAGGGAATGTGGATGGATATGCATCCGGTGAATCCAATCAGATTTCTTATTGAATTTTTGTGACGATCGTTTTTATTTGAAAACCATCGAACATAAAAAAAATTCTGTATTTTTTTTCTTAAGTTAATTCCAACATTGTTATGTATATGCTATTTCAACAGCGATTTGTTGGCGTGGATGCATGTAGAAATTGTAAGGTTTGATTTCCACTGTATCAAAGGTCATCTGTTCGATGTCCTTGATTTGGTAGATCGACTTCATCAAGTTAATGGGTTCAAAACAGTTGCCATCGATTCTTGAAATGGACGTGAATACATTGTCTTTGTTCGTTAAGATGATGGCAATCGACGGATGCATTTTTTGTTGAATGGGTATTTCGGGTTGAACCGAGAGAATCTGCAATTTCTGGAAAGGCTTGTCACTGCTGAAAGAAACAGCCTGAAACGCAATATTTAAGAACAAACATTTATTCATGTGATACTTTTAGGATACAAAAATATTTGTGCAGTCCGCAGTGTATTGGAGGAGTGAAAAAATTTATACAGCTAGGGACGAGGGACAAGGAACAGCCTTGAGCATCTCAATAGCCTGGGTATGCAGCCAGGGACAAGGAACAGCCTTGAACATCTCAATAGCCTGGGGTTTAAACCCCAGGCTATTGAGAGATACGTTTTTTTGATTTTCAATGAATTACACTGACGGAATCAACTTTTTATCTTGATAATTTTTTTTATTTCTTTTTACTCCTCCAATAGAATGAGGTCTGTGCTTTTAATTTTGGTTTAAGGTTGAAGGTTTAACAAGTTACACTTTCACCAAAAAAACAAAAACGCCGTTGCATACCAAACACCACCAAATCATTTTTTAAAATTTAACACCTACAATTGAATCATGACTATTTACAACCTTCCTCTTGCGGCCATTTTACACCGCGTTACAGTTTTTGAAGATGATTTTCAAAACAACAATGCCGGTTGGGAGATTATTGATTGCGAAACTGAACACAGCTTTGTTAATGACAGTCACTATTTCTTAGAAAACAAATCCGAGAATCGATGGATGTTTTACCACAAAGCATTGACAGGCACTTTCCCTAAAAACTTTGTGATTAATGCAGAAATTGAACTGCTTGAAAACAAAGGCTATGGCCAGTTTGGCTTGCTTTGGGGATTTACAGATCCTCACCATATCCTCAACAGGTTTGTTAGATCAGCAGAGACTGCACGTTTCACCGTAACACGTTTTGAAAAAAATCACCACCGTTCTTTTCATCGTTTTTCAGATCAATTCAAAAAAGAAAATGAAACAGGTACTAAGCAGTTTTTTTCAATCATGGTGTTAAACGATTATTATTATTTCTTTTTGCATAAATACCAGCGTCCAGTTTATATCTGTCACAAAAGCCATATGCAATCTGAGGGAAATCGCTTTGGGTTTTACATTGAACCGGGTTTGACGCTTAGGGTTGATAAAATAAAAATCGAACGCCTTATTTTGAAACCTGATTTTGATGGACAACCATGGATGCCATTGGGAAGTGAAACGCTAAAGGGTATCTAATATCAGGAATCCGATTTAATCTTTATTGCCGGTTGAATTGTTGTTTACCATCTTAATTAACATCTCCTGCATCGTTTTTTTGAGTGAACTCGGTTTAACAACACTACACCAAGGACCCAAGCCCAATAAGCGCAAGCAAAGCTCTTCGTTAACCAATACGTTGATGCTGATGTATATGTTGTCTTGGGTTTCTTTGATTATTTTTTGTGAATGATGGATGGGCTCTAGCAATACCAACTTACAAATTGGGTCTGTTATAAGGAGCTCTATATTTTGTGGTTTCCCTGTTCCTTCCATGATGCCTGTTGCATGTTGAAAGAATGAATCTGCATGAAAATCAGTTCTTTTTTTCTGTGGAATGCTTACGATTTCTAATGCGGTTATCCTGTCTATGGAAAAGGTTAGGTAGTCGCTTCTTTCTTCATTCCATCCTATTACATACCACCTGTTTCTGTGCTCTTTGAGCAAATACGGAACAAGTGAATACGTTGATGTTTTCTTTTTATATATGTTGTTGTAGGTGAAATTAATGGCATGTTTTTTTTTGATCACATCATACAACAAGTTGATCCATTCCATCCCATTGGATGCATTAGCCTTTTCAAAATGCACATACTGGTTTATGATCGGGTCTTCAATATCCAATCCTAACGAAAACCTGGTGTTGATGCGTTCTATGGCATTTTTGAAATCAGAAAATATTGGTACGCTTTTATATTGATAGAGGAGCTGCGCTGCAAATTTTAAAGCATTCCATTCCTCATCTTGAAGATTCAGCTCAGCAATAGAAAATCCAATCTCACTATACACATAGCCCCTGTGTTGTTTTGAATAGATGATTGGTGCATTGTAACCAACTGGGCTGTTTTTTTTCATAGCTGCAATGTCTTTCTCAATCGTAGAAGGAGAAACATCTACATCGAGCAATTCAGAACATCTTTCTGCCAAGTACTCAAGGGTGGGGTACTTGCGGCGTTTGTCGTTGATGCATTGATCTATAATCCTGTGGCGACTGAAAGCGTTTTTATTTTTAGGCATAGGTTAAATTTAAATGAAGAATGAAAAATGAAGAATGAAAAATGAAGAAAGCCCCTAAACACCTCAACGTCTAAACAGCTAAACTTTCTCAACCCTCTCAACCATCACAGCCTTTACAAGCTTGTAAGAAAACATCTCTCACTACATCTCATCATAATTTTGTGTCAAATAAAAAAGAGGATAATCAATTAAAAAAATCTGGAATGAATTTCAAACGCTGCTTAACAAATATAACAAACAAATAAAAAACACAAGCATGAAAACACAAAGAACAATTTACCATTTTATTGTAGACAAAAGTGGTT
>CANLED010000173.1 GCA_947489175.1 Chitinophagaceae bacterium
GGTTTGACCAACACTGGGTAAGGTGCTGCTATAAGGTGCATTGTCTCTTACTGTTAGCCTGAAATTCAATGTTCTTGCAACAGAACTCAGCGCTTCAACATTGGCACCTGCATCACCTCCAAGTGTTCCGGTAATCAATGACCCTGCTAGGATGGTTGACAGCCTGGGGAAGATTCTTGTTGGAGATGTTGTTGGACGAAATGAAATCCAGTTTGGCCCAGTTATTTTTGTTTCGCTGGCAACACTGGCTGTTCCTGTTGTTGTTGAGTTATCGTTTTGCTCCCAACAATAAGTAAGTTGATTTCCCTCGGCATCAGTTGCAGACCCAGTAAGCGCGAATGGTGTACTTCTTGGTATGGTATAATTGGGAACAGCAGCTACAATTGGTGTGGAGTTGTTCCCAGCAATACTCAACGTTATAGGACAAGTTTTTGTAAGTAGGTTGGCTTGAATTTGAGCAATTGAAGCTTCATGAAAAATATCGATTGAATGAGGCGCTACATCTTGAGCAGTAATACCTGCATATCCCATGATGGTAATTCCTGATCCTACTTCCTTGTTAACACCTAATCCTTCATTGTTCATGGAAAAAGTATGGTTTGCTCCCAGTTGGTGTCCAATTTCGTGTGCAACATAATCAATGTCGAAATTATCTCCTTGGGGAATACCATCAGAAGGAGACGTAATTCCACTTCCTTTTCCATTTATAGTGCCATTTCTATTAACACAAACACAACCAATACATCCCGCGTTACCACCACCACCAGAAGAACCAAACATGTGTCCAATATCATAATTTGCTTCACCGATTACAGAAACCAATGTGGACTCTAATTGAGTATTCCAACTTGCAAGCGTGGTGTAAGGATCTGTTGCTGGGTTATAATAGATAACATTTGTACTCGCCGCAACAAGATTTAGGTGAAGTGCTAGGTCTTTTTCATAAATGCCATTGCAACGTGTTAATGTATTATTGAATGCTGCCAATACCAGTGCAACTTGAGTTGAACTTGTTGCGCCAAAATAGTTTGAGTACTCTGCGTTGCAAGACTGTGCTAAACGCATGGTTTTGAGATTGCCACCAGAGCGGCTAACAAGGTTCATGTTTAAAACTTGATCGTTGATAGAAGAAACCATTTGTTTTTCTGTTGTTGTGCAATCCCAAGGCAGCTGTCCATTTTTGCGTTGTGATTTAAATGCCGCATATACCTTTTTGTCATCTGAATAAGGCTCAATGAACTCAATTTCTTTGTCGGCCCTAAACACCATTGTTTGAACCCCTTCTGGTGAAATACTTAATTTTAAAGTAGCTGACTTATCGGTTATTCCCTTACCTGAATAAGCCCTAATTTCAGGGTATAGAGCCTGAAGTGCTGGCTCAAAATTGGATGCTTCAACCAACTCAAAATCTTCCATACCGCCATCAGCATTTGGCAAAGTGATAGTATTTGAGAGGCTTGTAGATTTGTCATCAATGTTTGTGGAAAGTTCTTGCTTAAAAAGGGTAATATCAAGATCAAATACTTTGAAATCTTTTGCAAAAGATGATCTTTCAGTAGATTTGTGGGTGATGATTTTTTCAGTTCCAGTGTGCTCTTTCCAGTGATTTTTTTGTTGTGCACTGACAAACCCGAATATAGCGAGCGCTACAAGGGTTAACTTGAATTTTTTCATAAGATTGGAATTTTGAGATTGTAGTTTTGGATTTACGAGGACTAAAGTACGGTAAATTTTATGAAATAGTTAAAAACAGGAAAAAAAAGTTAAAAATTTTAAAAAACCCTTTTTTTGTGTTTTTTACTCAATTTTTCATTTTAGCAATTGTAAAGTAAGTAGGTTGGATAGAATTTAAAAAACAAGATAAGTTGCGAAATATTGGTTTAAATTTATATGTGAAGGCATTCATTAGAGAAAACCCTATACATTTAATGGCCAGCTAAACTCCAAATCTAGTCCAGGAGATTGAAAACATACAATGATTAGCCATGGAAAATATGAAAGAAAGCATTGCTTCCCTAGAGGTTAAACTCAGGGAATTATCGTCCTCGCAACTTCAAGTTTTTGCTCAGATAGAAGCATTGCAACTTGAGATGATTGACCTAAAGAAAAAAACGGGTATCGATTCCAATGTTTTTCCAATTCATCATCCCAACATGATGCCTCAAATAAGAGAAAAAAAGCAATCAAGGAGTTTAAAAAATTTCATAGTCCCTAAATCACAACTCGAAGATCTTATAGGAACCAATCTTTTCAATAAAATAGGTATACTAATCATAGTAGTTGGTGTTTTCATTGGAGCAAAATATGCAATCGATAAAGAATTGATTAGTCCAGCTACCCGCATCTTACTTGGTTATCTTATAGCCGCTTCATTGGCCTTTGTTTCATTCAGGTTAAAAAGAAAGTACCCCGACTTCAGTGCTGTGATGATGAGCGGATCCATATCCATCATGTATTTCATCAGCTTTATTGCCTACAACTTTTATCATCTATTTCCTCAGGGCATCACATTTGTTATTATGCTATCAACAACTGCATTGGTTGTAGCAACTGCTTTTTGGTACAACAAACGCATTATTGCTTTGCTTGGACAGGTGGGAGCTTATGCCATTCCATTTATGTTGGGAGATGGGAGCAACAAAACAACATTTTTGTTTGCATACATCTCAATAATCAACATAGGCTTGCTTTTTCTTTCGTTGAAAAAAAACTGGAAACAGGTATATCAATTTGCATTTTTCATGAGCTGGATAATTTATGTGATTACATTGCTCAATGTAAAAACAAACTCAGAAATGTTGCCTGAGAATCTCCTGTTTATAGCCATCAATTTTTTCATTTTTTATGCAACATTTCTTTCATACAAAATCATCAAGAAAGAATTTTATAGCTTAGAACAATTGATGATTTTGTTAATCAATGCGTTAGCTTTCTTTTTTATTGGTTATTATTTAATCAACAGTATTTATCCCGATCATAACTATTTAACCTTGTTTACATTGTCAAATGCCCTAATTCATTTGGCTATTGGTTTTTGGATTCATAAGATAAAATTGACTGATAATACTGTACAAATGTTCATCTTCGGATTGTCTGTTACATTCATTACAATACTTGTACCTGTTGCATTTCATGGAAATACCACAACCATTTTATGGGCTGTGGAGGCCATTGGATTGAGTTTTATCGGGTACAAATATGCCAAGAGGGCTTATTTGTCAATGTCTGTGGCCCTCCTTCTTCTAACTTTTTTCAGCATGTTCATTGATTGGGGCACGTATTTTGTTATGGTTGCAAATCCACCTCAAAAAATAATCCCTTTTTATAATACCAATTTTTTCAGTTCGATATTTGTTTGCACCATATTGGCATCAATGGTTGTCATGTCGCGCAAGTTTAAATCTTCCTCAACAGGAATTGTCATAAACTTTCTTGAGCGATTACTTCCATTTGCTTTTATTATTTTTTTGTATGGGAATCTGCATTTGGAGACTAATTTTTGGTGGACCATATTCGCAGAAAACCATAAAGTTCTTCAAGCAGAAAAATGGCGTGTGTTGATATTGGAGTTTTTGGCAATGTCGTATCTTACAATTTGGTTAAGCATCAACATGGGTGTCATCAAGAACAAGTATTTGTCCATTTTTTTATTGATTTTATCTGTTTATGTGGTGATGGTTTTTGTATCATCTGGTTTAATGTCTATCGGCGATTTACGCCGGGCCTATTTGAATGACAAAACAGCTGTAATTTGGCTTCTAGTGCCAAGGTATTTTTTTCTAATGATGCTTGGATTGTTGATATTTTTTATGAGAAAAAACTGGATGGAATGGTTCAACAATCGCAAAACCGAAAAGTACTTTTCTTATTTTTTCAATTTAATTGTATTGACTTTCCTTTGCAATGAGTTTGTACATTGGATGGATGTAATGGGGTATGAAAATCAATACAAATTGGGACTCAGCATCATTGCGGGAACTTATTCGCTTCTCTTGATTTCTTACGGAATTTATGCACGTAAAGCTTACTTAAGGGTATCAGCAATTGTATTGTTATCCATTACGCTGGCTAAAGTGATTTTTTATGATTTGGCAACATTTACCACTGTATCAAAAACCATAGTTTTGATTATTCTTGGGGTAATCATGTTAGCAGCATCCTTTCTTTATAACAAATACAAACATGTTTTATTTGAAGAGAAGAGATAGGGGATGTTTCATTTAAGCAAAACCCTTTTAATCATGATAAGTTGACCGATAATTAATACCAGCGTGCATATTACAATAGTGGACATATTACTTGATATTGTGACATTGAAACTGAGTGGAAAATTTAAAAGTGAATTCATTTTATCAAAAACAGGAGATTGGATGGTGCCTAGGTTATTTAGATTAAATGCCAAATAGCTTGCAATCACAAGAAAAACAGCGCAGAGTATTGCAGCAGTTAATTTGCCTGGAATTAAGGCATGATGATTTTGTTTTTGTTTGGATGCCAGTTCATTCATGACGTTGAACATGAAATCTTTAGATGGTTTCTGAAGACCTTCTGAAATGACTGCATTTTTTATCTCCTCATCTAAGTTGAATGCTTTTTTCATAAGATGTTATTTTTCATTGTATGCTTGGAGGTCTTTTTTTAAGAAACTAGAAAGCTTGTTTCTAATCCTAAATAATTTTATTTTAATGTTGTTTTCTTCTAGTCCCATGATTTCAGCAATTTCCTTTAGCCTCAGACCATCATAGTAATACAACGTCATAATGAGCTGATCTGTTGATGGCAGTCGTTCAATCCCTTGTTTTATGATCAATTGTATTTCTTTGTTGTCGATATGACTGTCTATCTCAATGTCAATGTTTTCAATTGCCTCATTAACGTCGTCTATTTCAATCAAGTTACCTCTTTTTTTCTTTATTTTAAGCTTGTCAATCGCCTGATTATACGCTATTTTGTATAGCCAAGTGGAAAAGGAGGATTTGTTGTTGAATGTTGAAAGCGACTTAAAAGCTTTGATAAAAGACTCTTGTGCGGCATCTTCTGCTTCTTCTTTGTTGTCTAAAATTTTGCAGGAGATGGTAAAAACCATGTGCTGGTATTTTTCTACCAAATGGGAAAAGGCAAGCGTTTCGCCTGCTAATACCTTCTCTATATGCCATTCATCCGATTGCTTGTTCAAAGTGTTGGTTAGACTGATATTTCATACTTTTGGTTACAAGTTAGTGGTAATAAAATAAATATGTAACCAAACAGCCATGAATTCAGTCATATTGCTGTGTACGTTATTCCTCATTAAAATTGTATGTTATGGGAT
>CANLED010000174.1 GCA_947489175.1 Chitinophagaceae bacterium
GAGATACTGCAAAGAGTAATAAGCAGCCAACAACTTCAAAGGGTGTAGTTAAGGTTGATGCCGCTAAGGGTAAAAAAACACCAAGTACTGAAGCTAAAAAAATTACATCCAGTTCAAAGAAGCCCATTGTTCAGCAAAAAAAATATCAGCCAAGTAGGACAATTCGTTCAAAAGTTATTGCTCAAAAGGCACCTGTTGACACGATTATTCCCCCACCCGTTCCTTTTTATTCAGGGGTAACTAGAATTGTTTCGCCAGAAGAACCTTCTACCCAAACCGCTAGTTCATCAATTCCAATCAACCCGGGTATGGTTTTCATAAGGGGAGGCGTATTTTCAATGGGTGGGGATGGTAAAAATGGCGAATTGGATGAATATCCCAAGCACCTTGTTCAGGTGAATGATTTTTATATGGATCAAACGGAAGTAACCAATGAACAATTTGCGCAATTTGTTCGTCAAACTGGTTATGTAACTACGGCCGAACGTTACATTAATTGGGAAGAAATGAAGTTGCAATTGCCCCCTGGCACACCTAGACCTGCTGATGTGTTTTTAAGGCCAGCTTCTTTCGTTTTTTTACCCACCCAAACTGCAGTGAGTCTCTCAGATTTTACCCAATGGTGGATTTGGGTTGAAGGGGCTTCATGGAAGACACCGCGTGGATGGGGCTCAAACATTATTGGTAAAGAAAAGCATCCTGTTGTTCACATCAGTTGGGATGATGCAAACGCCTATTGTGCATGGGCTGGAAAGCGATTGCCTACAGAAGCTGAGTGGGAATTTGCCGCTAGGGGAGGATTAGAAGGCAATATTTATCCATGGGGTAATGTATTGTCTGAAGCACAAACGGCGCCTTGCAATTATTGGCAAGGAGCTTTCCCTTACCAAAACACTGGTAAAGATGGTTACTATGAATCTGCGCCCGTTCAAACATATAAAGCCAACGGATATGGATTATACGATATGGCTGGGAATGTATGGGAATGGTGTGCCGACTTCTACCACCATGATTACTACAAGGATTTCAAAGATGTTAAAATTGCGGTTAATCCGGTAGGGCCATCTTTCAGTTATGATCCAGATGAACCAAATCTTGCCAAGCGTGTAATGCGCGGAGGTTCTTATTTGTGCAGTGAAGCCTACAGCTCAGGTTACCGGTCTGCAGCAAGGATGAAAAGTACCAAAGATTCAGGTATGGAACACCTTGGTTTCAGGTGTGTAAGAAGTAGTTTTTAGTTTTCATATTGGTTTGCTCAAAAAGATCAACAAATATTAAATGAAAAAAATCATTACCCTAGCTTTTGTTTCATGTATTTTTCTATGTGTAAGTCATGCACAAGAAAAAATCACGATGACAGACTTCATTAAAATAAACTTCAGTAGTCTTCCTGAAACCAAGAAAAAAATCGATCAAAACAATCCACTATACATTCCTGCCTTCAAGCAGCTTATACAAGATGCAGACAAAGCTTTGAAGTTTAAACCGGTAAGTGTCATGTCAAAAACCGATTTACCTCCAAGTGGTAACAAACACGATTATATGAGTTTGGCTCCTTATTGGTGGCCTAATCCAAAGACTGCCAATGGACTTCCATACATCAGAAAAGATGGTGAAATCAATCCAGAAGTAAAAAATTACCCTGATAAAGTGGTGCTTCCGAAACTTTGTTCTAATATCTACTTACTCTCTCTCGCATATTATTTCTCTGGAAATGAAGCTTATGCAAACCATGCTAGTCAATTAATTAAAGTATGGTTTCTTGATGAAGCTACTAAAATGAACCCCAACGTAAATTACGGACAAGCTGTGAAAGGTGTTACAGATGGCAGGGCTGAAGGGTTAATTGATACAAGGCATTTCATGCATGTTGTAGATGCTATTAAATTGATTAAAACATCCTCATCTTGGACATCCACAGATCAAAAAAACATGTACAATTGGGTTAGGGAATTTAGTTCATGGATGATTAGCAGTGAAATTGGCAAAGATGAGATGAGTGCCCCGAATAACCATGGTGTTTGGTTTGATGCACAGTTGATGTCTTATGCGATCTTTCTTGACGACAAAAAAATGATCAACGATATTACTGAAAGGGTGTTGAATAGAATGGATAAAGAAATGGACGATGAAGGAAGTTTTCCTTTGGAAATGGCAAGAACAACTTCATTGCATTATAGTGTCTTTATTTTAAATGCTTACACAACCTTGGCCTCACAATCTGAGCAAGCTGGTTTGGACTTATGGAATGCCAAAACGAAGTCAGGGAAGTCGCTGAAGCTTGCTTTTGATTTTTTAATGCCATATTTGTTAAGGGAGAAAAAGTGGACAGCCCCTCAAATAAAAGAGTTTGGTACATCTGAAGCATTCCCTGTTTTCTTTCAAGCAGAAAAAAAATACGGGTTTAAAAATTGTACGGCTGAAATGAAAAAAATTGCAGGTCCTTTTTTTGATGGATTGTTGTTAAATTTGTTATAATCATTTGAATGGTTTGATACAGACAATTAAACTGTCGTATTTCGATTCTTTTAGGATTAATTTTTTTTTCATCCCGTCTGCATAAGATGAATGAGGTGTTCCTGTATTCTCTATTTTTCATTCTTCATTCTTCATTTTTCATTATTTTCATCTGCCATATATAAAATAATCACCATGCTAAACAAGAAATTACTCTCCTTATTTTTATTGTTTTTTTCATTTATCACGGCCTTTTCACAGCCGCCTTCACAGCCCATCAACATTGTCATCACTCCTGATCACGACAACTGGGAATACAAGCTGGGTGAACCTTCTACCTTCACCATCCAAGTACTCAAATTCGGGGTTCCTCAAAAAAATGTGATGGTTAACTACCAAATTGGACCAGAAAGAATGAAGCCATACAAAGCTGATTCTATGCTGCTTAAAGATGGTAAGTTTACAACTGCTGGTTTAACCATGAAAGAGCCTGGTTTCTTGCGTTGTGTGGTTACTGCAACCATCGATGGAAAACAATACCGTAATTTGACAACTTCAGGATATGAGGTTGAAAAAATTCAACCTACGGTTAAAATGCCTGATGATTTCAAGAGTTTTTGGAACAAAACAACAGCTGAGTTATCGAAGTTGCCAATTGATGCCAAGTTCATTCCAATGCCTGAAAAATCTTCTGCTGCTACCAATGTATACCATGTGAGTTTTCAAGGATACGGAGGTTCTAGGATTTATGCAATCCTATGTGTTCCTAAAAAGCCAGGTAAATATCCAGCCGTCTTACAAGTGCCTGGAGCTGGTATTCGCCCTTATGGTCCTGATCTTGATCTCGCCGATCAAGGTGTGATTGTCCTCACCGTAGGGATTCATGGAATTCCTGTTACCATGGATGTGAGTGTTTACAACGACCTAACTGCCGGTTCTCTGAAAGCATATTTTTTCAACAACATGGACGACAAAGACAAATATTTTTACAAGCGTGTGTATGCCAATTGTGTGAGGGCCAACGATTTTATTTTTAGCTTGCCTGAATTCGATGGACAAACACTTGCCGTGAATGGCGGAAGTCAGGGTGGTGCCTTGAGCATCGTTACAGCTTCTCTCGACAGCCGTGTGAAATACCTTGCTGCATTGTATCCTGCCTTGTCTGACCTCACCGGATACACCAAAGGCCGCGCTGGTGGCTGGCCTCATATGATGAGCGAAACCAATTCGGCATATTCAAGTAATCCCAATGTTGTAACTGCGCTTGCTTATTATGATGTGGTGAATTTTGCCAAAGGCATCAAGATTGAAGGCTATTATACATGGGGATTCAATGACGAAACTTGTCCGCCCACCTCTTTTTATTCAGCTTATAATGTCATCAGTGCCCCTAAACAGACCTCTGTTTTTCATGATACTGGGCATTGGACATACCCAGAACAAAGGGCGAAAATGATTAAATGGCTGCTCTCTAAAATCAAAAAATAACTACTGGTTACTTGGCCATGATATTTCAATGCCTTGTGATTGAACAAAATGCTGAAACGCGCTGAGTGTTTCGGCATTTTCTCTTATTTGCCGGGGTGTCATGTTTTTTTCTTTGGCAAAAGACAAAAGCATTCCCACCGCTTCTCCTATGCTCCATTCCACTGGATGCAACCGGTAACATCCATTGGTGATATGCGTTGTTCCTATGTTTTTGTTTGCCGGTAGCAGGTTTTCCATGGTTTCTGGTATCAATGCCCCCAATGGAATTTGAAAGGGCAGTGAAGGAAAATCCACATAGTTTTTTCCTCCTGAACTGGGATGCAAATCAATATGATAATATCCTATCCCTACACTGTCATAAAAAGAGGCTGATTTCTTCCCTTCAACATCTCCTGCTGTTTTCAACCGCTGCTCTTTTCCTACATGTTCTTCTTTGATGGTGAACATCGATTTTATCCTTCTTGATTCCCTGATGTAAGGATACTTTGCCAATCCATCCTCCGTTCCCATCACATCCTTCCTCAAACGCAGTCCTGGCCAACCTTTACCGCCATCTGGCCTTGGCGCTTCTGTCTGCAACCAATATAGTAGCGAAAGGCTCAATTGTTTGGCATTTGCAATGTGTTTGTTGAATTCTTTCTCTGTCGAATCAATAAGATCTCCTAGCATATAATCGTTCTGCGGCCAATTCACAATCGTGATGTCACCTGCATAAGTCCCTTTTACAAAATTGTCTTTGTTGATGATTCTCCTGTAATTCCAAAGGTTCAAAAGCTCTCCAGTTTTTATGCCTTCGGGATGAAATCCCAGTGATTTGGGTTGAAGGGTGGAGGGATTTGAATATTGAAGGCTCAATAATTTCCCCGGCCAACTTGGTTGAATTGGCGGGATATGGTTCTTCCAAAAGTCATAGTCTTTCGGCTTTTCAATCACGTGATTTTCTCCCGGAACATAATCCATGGCAAAACACATGGTGAAGGATTGGTTGTTGTTTTTATCTGAAACCGCTGGTGCATGCAGCTCTCCGGTTTCTGAAAATGATTCTGTTCCAGTATTAAAAGCCGTTCCTGTCATCGGCAACAGCTCTCCCAATTCAGTGGCATCTACAAAATAGGGGGCTGATAGGTTTTTTGTTTTTCCTGTCCTTAAGTCCTTAATTACTAGCATCTTCACTTTATTAGTAGTGTAATCTGCCTTGATTGACTTATGTTCCAACAACAAAGTTAGTTTCCCATTGCTGATATAGGGTGAAAGCATGTCTGTAATAACGGCTACAGCCACCCTTGGCTCTGCACATAGACGTGATACGGCGCCGTCTCCCGGATTGAGATTCAACCTTTTTTTTGC
>CANLED010000175.1 GCA_947489175.1 Chitinophagaceae bacterium
CTGAATTTCATTTATGCCAAAAGAATTGATGATTTTATCATCTCTCAAGCTTCTCTCAATCAAAGAAACTCCATTTTCAGCCACTTTTATTCCGTCAATGTATGTGGCCAATACATTAAAATTGATCAAGTCTTCAAGCAATATAAAATCTGCGGAGTCACCAATTCTTAACATCCCCACATCCAATTTATAATGAAAAACAGGGTTGATGGAAGCAACTTGCAAAACATTGAACACATCATATCCTAAAGCGACTGCTTTGGCACACAATGTGTTGATATGACCTAGAACGAGGCTGTCGGGGTGTTTGTCGTCGCTACAAAACATCATCATTTCATGATGGTCTTCTATAAGCGGAATGAGTGCATCGAAATTTTTAGCGGCACTCCCCTCTCTAACAATAATTTTCATGCCTAGAGAAAGTTTCTCCCTGGCCTCTTCGATTGTGAAACATTCGTGGTCTGTAGAAATGCCTCTGTTGATATATGTTTCAAGGTCTGTGCCCCTAAGACCAGGAGCATGCCCATCAACAGGCTTGCCAAGCGCATGAGCTGCGTTGATTTTATGGATGACCTCAGGATCGCCATGGATGGCACCAGGAAAGTTCATCATTTCGCTGAGGTATTTGATGTCATTTTCAGTTAAAAGAGCTGCAACGTCTTCTGCATTCATTTCAGCACCAGCTGTTTCAAAAACCGTGGCAGGAACGCAACTAGGAGCACCAAAGTTGAATTTAAAAGGAACAGTCTTGCCGTTGTTGATCATAAAACGGACGCCCTCCAAACCGCAGACGTTAGCAATTTCATGGGGATCGCTAACAGTAGAAACGGTGCCATGAACCACAGCAAGTCGAGCAAATTCAGAAGGAATCAGCATAGAACTTTCAATGTGCACATGAGCATCAATAAAGCCAGGAGAAATAAAAGGGAGGGATGGATCAATACCATCAAACGGGAAAAACGAAATTGCATGAATCTTGCCATTATCTACAGTTATTTCTGCAGGGCGGATAGAACGATTGAAGCAATCAACCAAGTTGGCTGTAATAGAAAATGTGTTCATGATGACGGTAATTTACGACAGAAAGCTGTCCAAAAGAACTTCATTAAAACCACTCATCCAAAAAAAGTCAGAAATAACCATTCGTTTTAACAATGAAAAACAAAGGGTAGTATCTTGCATGCATAAACACAATAAACATGAAATCAATTAAATTATTAACGCTTGCAATTGCAGGTCTTTTTATTACTTCATTTTCATTTGCACAAACAGCAGATGAAATTGTAAATAAGCATATTGAAGCCATCGGCGGAAAAGAAAATTGGAAAAAAATTACTTCCATGCGTTCTGAAGCTACATTAAGCACTCAGGGTATCGAAATTCCAGTAATCATCAGCCAAGTTCACAACAAAGGTGTAAAGCAGGAATTTACTGTTATGGGGATGAGTGGATATTCAATCATCAGTGTTGATGGTGGTTGGAATTTTAATCCAATGGCAGGACAAGAAAAGCCAGAGCCGATGACGCAAGATGAATTGAATGTAGGCAAAGAACAGCTTGATCTTCAAGGGGAAATGCTGGATTATAAAGAGAAGGGACATTCCCTTGAATTGCAAGGCAATGAAGACATAGACGGTGTTTCTTGTTTTAAAATCAAATTGACAAGAAAGAGTGGTAGAGAATCGGTTTATATCATTGATCCAAAGTCTTTTTATATCATTAGAATGGTGTCGAAAATAACTGCTAATGGACAAGAGGTTGAATCAAAGGTGAATTTGAGCAACTATCAAAAATTACCAGCAGGAATTTTCATTCCTTTCACCATGGAGAACAGTGCATTGCCCGCACCAATCACCCTGACCAAGGTTGAAGTGAATATAAAAATTGAAGACACTGTTTTTCAAGTACAAAAATAGAGTCTATTGATATCATCATAACCCGGCTAATTACCGGGTTTTTTTTTACAAAAAAAGAACAAAACCATATGAGAAAGTTTAAAATTCTTTTGTTGATTCTCTTACTGAATGCAATTTTTTTGCATGAAGCAACAGCACAAAACGAGGTAAATTCTAGTATGTTCAGCACGTTGGAAGCTAGGCAAATGGGGCCAGGTACCATGAGTGGCCGGATAACTTCTATAGAAGGAGTAAATTCAGAAAATGGAAAAACCCTTTACATAGGAACAGCAGGAGGAGGTATATGGAAAACCACCAATGCAGGTGCATCCTTCAAGCCATTGTTTGATAAATATTGTCAGAGTATAGGAGCCATTGCCATCGATCAAAAAAATCCAAAAATTGTATATGCAGGAACAGGCGAAAGCAACATGCGCAATTCAGTTTCGATTGGAGATGGATTTTACAAAACAACTGACGGAGGAAGCAATTGGAGCAAACTGGGAGGACTAGACTCAACAGAACACATTGCCAAGGTAGCAATAGACCCCTCCAACAGCAATACAGTTTATGTGGCAGCGCCCGGACCGTTATGGAGCGATAGCAAACACAGGGGATTGTATAAGTCGGTCGATGGTGGTAAAACTTTTGAAAAGATCCTCTTTATTTCTGAGAAAGCCGGATGTGCAGACATCACCATAGATCCGCAATACCCTGAAACAATTTATGCAACAACCTGGGAATTCAGGAGAACCCCTTATTCGTTTTCATCAGGAGGAGAAGGAAGTGGTGTTTGGAAAAGTATAGATGGTGGAAAAAGTTGGAAACAATTAGAGAACGGATTGCCAGCCAAGCCTTATGGCAGGACGGTGGTTGTGTTAGCACCTTCATCACCCAAAAATTTAATAGCCATAGTAGAATCCAAAAAAACAGGATTATATATTTCTTCAGATGGTGGAGAAAACTGGAAGCAACAAAGTGCATCACTCAATGTGGTAGCCAGGCCATTCTATTTCAGCACTTTGGCGATAGATCCCTTGGATCCAAAGCGGGTATATAGGCCAGCATATTCTTTTTCCTTTTCAAGTGATGGAGGATATTCATTTGCTGAAGCCAGTGGAGATGGCGGCTGGGTACACAGCGACCACCATGCTTTGTGGATCAATCCAAACAATACCAACCAGCTTTATTTAGGCACAGACGGAGGAGTTTATACGAGCATGGACAAAGGAGTAACGTGGATTTACAACCAGAATCTGCCTGTAGGACAATTCTATCATGTGGCACACGATACGAAAAAGCCCTATAGAATTTACGGAGGGTTGCAAGACAATGGCAGTTGGGTAGCACCATCATCAGCAGCATCAGGGGTGTCTAATGGCGATTGGAAATCGATTTATGGCGGAGATGGCTTTTGGGTTGTTCCAGATCCTAATGATGAAAACATAGCCTATGCTGAAGCACAAGGGGGCAATATGGCGAGGGTTGATTTAAGAACTTCCAAGTATGTGAACATACAGCCATTTCAAACTTCAGGAGAGGATAAATTGAGGTGGAATTGGAATACACCAATAGCAACAGGGAAATCAAACAAAAAAAATCTATACACAGGCGCTCAGTATTTGTATAAGTCTGTTGACCAAGGAAGAAACTGGCAACGAATTTCACCAGATTTAACAACCAATGACAAGAAGAAACAAGAGCAGGAGAATAGCGGCGGATTGAGTGCAGACAATACCTCAGCAGAAAATCACACAACGATATTCACGATAGTGGAATCGCCTTTGGATGAAAAAACTATTTGGGTAGGAACAGATGATGGAAATCTACAAGTAACGAGAGACGGGGGAATAACTTGGGTGAATACTTCAAAGCAGGTTGCCGCATCAGGAGTACCCGCACAAACTTGGGTAAGCAGCATTGAACCATCTCATTTTAACAAGGAAGTGGTTTATGCAACTTTTGAAAATCACATGTATGGCGACCATAAAACGTATGCAGCCAGCAGCAATGATGGTGGAAAAACTTGGAAGATGCTACAAAGCAATGAGTTTACAGGTTTTGCGCACAGGATAATAGAAGATCCGGTAAACAAGGACTTGTTGTTTTTAGGAACAGAGATGGGATTGTTTTCTAGTTTGGATAGAGGAGCAAATTGGTTCAGGATGAAAAACAACAACATACCATGGTATTCATTGGTACGCGATTTGCAAATACATCCGGAAACAAATGATTTAATAATTGCAACACATGGCAGGGGTATCATGATTTTAGATGATATCTCAGCAATGAGGAACCTCAACAAAGAAATCGTAAACAAGGATGTTTATTTATTTGAAACCGGTTCAATTAGTTTGACAACTGGAACTTTTGGATCAGGTGGATCCCCAAGTACAGGAGGTTGGGTTGCTCCCAATGCACCATCATTTAAACCATTTCAATATTATTTGAAAGACAGGTTGAGCAGTGGCGATGTTAAGTTTGAAATATATGATGCTAATGGCAAGTTGATACAAAGCTTCCCAGGAACCAATCGCAAGGGCATCAACAAGGTAACATGGAATCAACGCATTGCACCGCCCAAGATAGCTACAGGCGCCACCAAGCCTGATAATGGAGGGTCCGTAGCCCCACAGGTACTTCCTGGGAATTATTCACTAAAATTAAAGATCGGGGGTACCGTTTATGATCAAAATTTTAGCATGGTTCACGACAACAAAGGAAGCATCAGTCTCAAAGAAAGAGAGGAACAACATGCTGCAGCAACAGTACTTTATAACATGCATTTAAAATTGGCCACCATTGTTGCCAGCATTTCATCCAAGCAAAAAGAATACATAGCTCACGTAGCAAAAATAAAAAATAAAAAGCTACTGACATGGGGCAATGACTATCTAAAGTCCTTAGAAACCTTGAGAGCAGAACTCATACCAACAAAACAATCATCTATGTTTGCGGATGAAAAAAGGTTAAGAGAGGAAATCACAGAGGTCTATTTACCGCTGTGTGTAAATGAAGCTGGCCCAAGCAATTTACAATTGGAGAACATTAAAACCCTAGCAGTAAAACTAGAAGATGTAGAGAAAAAAATAGAAGCCATCAAGCAGCAATATGAGCAAAAGCTAAAAAGTGGCTTAATTAAAGAAAAAATAATCACTCCATAAATTATTCAAAGAAAAGAGCTGCACCAATTGCAGCTCTTTTCTTTTATTCTTCTTCGTCTGGAACGATACGTATCAATTTCAAACTTTTGACCGGGGCTACAACCAATGGAAATTTCTCAACAGTAACATTGCTTGCATCTAGGTTAAATCCTTTTTCTTCAGACAAAGAGATTTGCTTCAACCAAAAATAAAGTTTCATCACAACCTTTTCCCAGAAAGGAAGTTCATTG
>CANLED010000176.1 GCA_947489175.1 Chitinophagaceae bacterium
AGGTGAATTTCTTACCATCCTGAGGTTATGAATATTGTTGTGCTGAATTGTAGAAAAATCAGATCCTTCGGTTACTGAAATACCAATGCCAACAAGAGAAATATCACAATTGCGAATGGTACAATATGTTGACTTATCTACATTGATGGCATAGCTTATTTTCGCTGTTATCGAATGATCTGTTTTGCTGATGAGATGATCAACTATTTTTATGCCATCAATGATTACATGCTGAACATTATATAGGTTGATCACATCAGAAGTATGATTTGAAAATTCAGGCAACGCCCCTACTCCATAGTGCGTATATACAACTGGATGCGCTAGGTTTCCTCCTCGTATTATCATCAAAGTCCCTATAAACGATTCGTTCTTTTTGAAAAATACCGTATCGCCAGGAAGGATATTTTTAGCAGCAATGTTTACATCATTTATGGATGACCAAGGATTTGAAATTGACCCATTTTCTTGGGCTGTAGCGTGTGATGGATCTACGTAATAATTTTTAGCATGACCCTCTTTTGTGTTCATCAAAAATATAATTACAAACATGCATTTTAGTGTGTATTTCATTTTATTGAATGTTTTTCTTTCTTATATGTTCTGAATTCTGCGAAATAATAAAAGGGACAAAATCCATAGATAGCTGTTGGCAAAAGGGTCAAGATTAATAGAAGCGTTGAGATGCCCAACATTTCATTGTCTATGCCCAATATAAATACATTGATTAAAGCAATTGAAATAAGAAACCTAATGATACGATCTAGCACACCAAGATTTCTTTGAATCTGTGGTTTATTAGATTTCTTTGTCATTTTATCTTTGGGGGCGGTATCGCCTGGCGCATAATTCAATGTGAATTCTTGGGTTTTTTCTCTACCCGGTATTCCATCTTGCAATGAAAAAAACAACGTGCTGTTATCTACTAAGTACGTGTAATCTAGCAATGCAGCATCTCTATTTAGTGTAAAGAAATTAACATTGTTTTCTTTCATTTTGGACTGCTGTCCGAATGCGCTAAAATCTAGCACCAGGAACCCAATTGTTGCAGTCATCTCACCAATAAATCCCATTGCTGTCAATCCTGTGGCTATTAGCAGCTTCATTGCTCCTTTGAATTGCTTGAAACGCTTTTTCATGATCTTGAATTTAGAAAGCAAATTTAAATGCACTAAAAAGAAGAAAACATGACACGAATCATTCAAATTACAAGCGACTGTTTTTCAATCAAATAAAATAATCAACCCACTAATTTTTAACAAACCAAATCAACGGATGCCTGATTGGTAAATTTCTAATTACTTCTTGTTCCTGTGGATTATGATCAAGTTTTTTCCAAATATCAACATATCGTTTATCATTGTAGGCATTGAATCCGAAAATCATAAAAGGATGGGCAACAGGCCATTCATTCCAATACATTACATCCTGTTTAAAAGTCCATTTTTGTTTGTCTACTGCAAATGGATACATAAATTCAAGTCCTTTTCGAATAGTCCTTCCATCAGCCAATGAAAATTTCCAAAGGTCATTTTTCGGTGTAGAAAGAATATGACAAATAGTGGTCATGGCATCCAAGTTAAAAAGAGAATAACCAAAAGGTTTGGTGCGAGCCAATTCTTTCGGAAAGCCTCCATCCATCGCCATTTGAATAGGTAACAACGTATTCTTATAACGCTCGGTACAAAAGTTCAGCAATTTTTCATTGCGCGTAAATTTAGCAAACTCCGCAACTTGCATCACCCAACAAGTACCGTGGTTGTTCAAGGAATTCATTTCATCAATGCCATACTTATGAGTAGTAAGCCACGTGAGATAATCCTCAAACCAAGCTCTGATGGATTGCATAACCGTTGGATCTGATGACCCGTTTTTTTCAAATATCATCAATGCTTGAACAACTTCAAGGAACTGAATCGTATCGATGATGCCAATCCCTCTTCCAGTAAACCGACCTTTGATGGCTTGTGCATACAACAGACTCGGATTCATTCGCGTTTCAGTATCTACAAACCATGCCTTGGCATGCGCTAATGCAGCTACAACATATTCTGTTTTGTTTTCGAGTAAGTACGCAGATGCCAATGCCCCCATGATTTTGCTAAACCGGATCATGGCAAGTCGGTGATCAACAAAATTATCAGGATTAGTAACACCGTCTTTTTGAATGTAGGGACTATCTGCACTAGCAGGATTGGGCCACCAATAATCTCCTTCCGAAAAAAAATCATGAATACCTCCGCTGCTCCTTTTTGAGTACGATGCTGTAACTGTAATAGGCTGTTGCAACAAGGCCCAGCGCACTTCTTGAAGGATCTGTTGTTTCAATACTTTACTGATTAATGTTGATGTTTTTTCTAAAGAATCAACTCTTGTAGCTGGTGCCACAAAAGAAGTGAAGATCAACAAAATGAGCAACGAAGAAATTCTTACCATGTGCATATTTTTTTAATGACTATATTCTTTTGTGAATATAAAAGATATTTCGGATGATGAAAAAAGAACATATCAGCTTCATAATCTTGCCTTAAATTTGTAACTAATGATGATTAGAAAATTAAAAGTGCTATTAGTTACCATTGTTGTACTAACAAACAATTTGTTGGCACAATCCTCTTTACAGAGCCTTCAATGTATCATGGATACCGCTTACCGTTCCAAAAAAACAATTGAACCAATGCGTGTTGATGGAGTTTTAGATGAAAAAATTTGGCAAACATCACAAATTGCAGGTCATTTTATTCAGAATTTTCCTTCAGATTCAGTGCTTGGCACTGCTAAAACTGAAGTGATGATTTCGTATGATGATAACTTTTTTTACATCGCAGCTAAAGGATACAATTCAAAAAAAAATCAATCCTACATCATCCCCTCATTAAAAAGAGATTTCAGGGGAGAAGCCAACGACGCCATCGTAGTTAGCATAGACCCTTTCATGGACAGAACCAATTCTTTCTCTTTTGGGATGAGTCCATTCGGCGTTCAAAGAGAGGGCTTGGTGGTTAATGGTGGCGCTTCTAGTGAAGACCTTAGTTTGTCGTGGGACAATAAATGGCTAGGCGAATCTAAAATTTATGAAGATTATTGGTGCACCGAAATGGCCATCCCATTGAATACACTCAGGTTTAAAAATGGGGCTAAACAATGGCTGATAAACATCTATCGAATTGATAGCTACAACGCAGAGAAGTCAACCTGGGCAAGGGTTCCAGTACAATATAACACCACATCACTCGCTTTTTCAAAACCAGTGATTTTTGAAACACCGATTGAAAAAAAGGGGCCAAACATTTCTTTGATTCCTTACACTTCTCCTACCATGGTAAGAAGAGCAGTTAACAACAATGGTGTTAAAGGTTTTAAGACTAAAAACACCATCAACTTTGGCGGTGACACAAAAATTGGATTAGGACCATCATTGAATTTAGACCTAACTGTCAATCCAGATTTTTCTCAGGTTGAAGTGGATAATCAAGTTACCAACCTAGATAGGTTTGAGATTTTGTTTCCCGAAAAACGCCAGTTTTTCTTAGAGAATGGTGATCTGTTTGCCAACTTTGGGGTTGATGGAATCAGGCCTTTTTTCTCGAGGCGGATTGGGGTGTTGAGAGACCAAACAACTGGATTGAACGTTCAAAATAAAATTGATGCGGGACTGCGGTTGAGTGGAAAATTGAACAACAACCTGCGGTTGGGACTCTTGCACATGCGAACAGCAGCGATTGATTCAATCAATGAACCAGCGAATAATTTTTCAGTCCTTACCTTGCAACAAAGGGTATTTGCAAGGTCTAGTATTGGCATGATTGTAACCAATAAAGATGCAGTTGGGAGCAATCATTTTAACCGCGTAGCGGGTGTTGATTATAATATTGCATCCAAAGACAATGTTTGGAACGGTAAATTATTTTACATGAAATCTTTTGGGCCCTTGGCTACTAGCAAGACAGGTGCTTGGGGAGCAACAATGATATACAACAAAAGAACATTTGAGTCAAAACATAGCTTTTCCGTTGTAGATGATCAATTTAACCCTGAAGTGGGATTCCTACGAAGAACAGGCTACAAAAGGATATCAGGAATTACGTTATGGAAAAAATATCCAAAGAGCACAGTGATCAATAAACATGGCCCTGGGATTGATTATGACTTCACAGTATTTCCACGAAGAGGCTTAACGGATTATGATATAAACCTTGTTTATGGAATTCAGTTTAAAAAATTTGTAACCCTACAGATGCAGCTGAAAAGAGATTATACAAAGCTGCTTAATGATTTTGATCCAACAAATACCAAGGGTGAAAAGTTGAAAGCGAATACGAGTTACGCTTACTATTCTTTTAGAGCAGATCTAACCACTGATTTCAGAAAAAAACTTGCTGCAAAATTACAAACAAGATCTGGCCAATATTTTAATGGAACAAGGTTGAACTTAGATGGAGAAGTAACATACCGGATTCAGCCATACGGTAGTATTTCTAGTGTTTTTTCCTTCAACAAATTAACTTTCCCCAAGCCATATAAAAGCGCCAATTTAATCTTGGTAGGACCAAAGATTGACCTCACTTTTACAAGGTCACTCTTTCTTTCTACACTCATTCAATATAATAGCCAAATCAACAACGTAAATATGAACATTCGCTTTCAATGGCGATTTGCTCCAGCCTCAGATTTGTTCTTGGTGTATACAGACAACTACTATGCGGACACTTATTTATCAAAAGGGAGTGCATTGGTGTTGAAGGCTACTTATTGGTTTAATCTGTAGGGGAATAGTTTAAGGTTTTTGGTTTAAAGTTTAATGAAGCTTTCTCCCAAATTAAACGTTAAACTAACAACTATAAACCCTTAGTTTAAGGTTTTTGGTTTAAAGTTTAATGAAGCTTTCTCCCAAATTAAACTTTAAACTAACAACTTTAAACCCTCTAGTTTAAGGTTTTTGGTTTAAAGTTTAAGAAGCTTTCTCCCAAATTAAACTTTAAACTAACAACTTTAAACTAAAATAACCAAGGTCCTTGTTTGGTGTTTAAATTAATCGTAATTTTACGATTAATGAAAGAAGTCACAAGTCCATCTTATACCAACCTCGACGAAAACATTGCAAAATATGCCAAGGTGCTGGGGCATCCAGCTAGGGTTGCCATTATCAAACTATTGCTAAAAAAAGACCATTGCATTTGTGGTGACATCGTAGATGAGTTGCCACTATCCCAAAGCACAGTTTCGCAGCACCTGAAAGAATTGA
>CANLED010000177.1 GCA_947489175.1 Chitinophagaceae bacterium
AATAAAGGCATATTCAGAGCCCCGATAGCTATCGGGACTGGTTCAAGTCCAGGTGGGCCCACTTGAAAATCAAGCAGTTATGAAGAGAAATCTCATAGCTGCTTTTTTGTTTGCATACAATTTTCATATATTCCACTATCTGTTGTACATCAACAAGCAAATACCATAACCCTACTAACAACCCTTTTATACTTTAATTGAAAGTTCAAGTTTGCCTCCAAATCCTAATTCTACAATCTTTTGAAGCGTAGAAAGTCTTACCTCTTTTATATCATTTTCTAATTTAGAAATGTAAGATTTTGTTGTACCAACTTTTTCGGCTAATTCTTCTTGAGTTAATCCCGCTCCCAACCTTGCTTCTTGAAGCATGGCACCCAATTTAAAATTTTGATACCCAGCTTCTAGTTTTTCTCGCTTCGGTGTTTCCTTAGTACCATAGTTCTTCTCCTTAAATTGTTCCAAGGTAAAAGTGTTATTTCTCGTTTTCATAATCTTGTTTAATTTTCAATGCCTTTTCAATTTCTTCTTTCGGCGTTTTTTGTGTTTTCTTTTGAAACCCGTTTGTAATTATGATTAGTTTGCCTGCATCAAAAAAACAGAATATTCTAAAAATATCATTCCCTAATTGAATTCTAATTTCATACAGCCCATCTGTACCTTCTAAATGCTTAAGATAATTTTCTGAGACACGTTCAATTTCTTCAATTTAGGTGAGTGTCCAGATTATCTTATCCTTAACCTTGTCTTTTTGTGCTGAGAAAAACTCTTGAAAGTATTCTTTGTAAAATACAATTTTCCTTATTTTTTTGTTTTCTGACCCACTACAAAAGTATGAATTAATGTTGTACTAAAGTGAAACATTTAAAGTAACCCCACTCCCAGGATTTCTACCAAGGTTTCAACAAAAAGGGATAAAACAGGTGAAATATCAAAAAAATAGATAATGCTTTTGTAAATTATCCATCAACCTTCCTACTAAGTCTTTTACCAACCAATGTACTTTGGAGGCGTAACGCCATTTAATCTGAGGTAAACAATTAGTTGTCCAACGTGATGCGACTGATGATCCTGAATCAAATTTAAGAATTGAAATTTATTCATTTTACCACTGCTCCAGTTAAATTCTTTTGACATTGATTTTTCATCACTTTCAATCATAGCCTTCAAGGCATAGTCGTATGCACTCCCCACAAATTCAAGTACCTGCTCTTTATTCATTTCGCTGGCTCTATTTTTATTGGTCTTTATCGGGTTTGTTTCTTCTTTGATATAAGTTGAACTGAGCCAATAAATATTTTCACCAATATGCACCAGTTGCTCTTTGAAACTCATTTCTTCTTTCACTGGTTTGAAATCATACTTATCTGATGAAAATTTTTCAGCAATCGACAACGTATAATTTTTGGCATTCTTGAATTTAACCAAGTGACTTTCAATGAGCATCTGCTGGCTTTGTGCAAATCCTAAAATAGGGGAGGCAAATAATATGATAACGATAATATTTTTCATTCCTAAATTTTTCTTTTATATATAAACTTTAAATTATTTAAAATATCAACATAGGTAATTGACTCCTCTGTAGCTTTAACACCATTCCATTCACCACGATCAATAATAATATATTTCTCTAAACTTTTATTTTTATCATATATATTATATCTACTAACTCCAGCTTCACTATCCATTGCTCCGAAATTATAGCTAGAAACATAAGTATTTGATGTATTTACAACGACTAATGAATCAATACGCTCAATAAACTTTTCACCGTTATATACTTGATGATTTAATTTAAATCCAACTTGACGTCTATATGTTGGGTATTCAATCAACCAAAACCCGTTTAGTTTGTGTAAAAAATCAAATTTGGTTGAATTAGTGAAATAAAACTCAAGAGAATCAGATAAATTTTGATAAAAACATGTTTCAAAATTTTTATATTTATAAACTGAGTTCGGTGTTTGTGGACTCGATGATCCATTTGTTAACCACCGTTCTATCATATCATATCCCTTCAATTTCGAAAGATTATACCATTTAGGATTTAAATCTGCAAGCACTTGGCTTGGGATTTTTATATTTGAGTTAATATAAATCCCATACTCCTTTTCCCAATTGTAGGGATTATTCTGATACATTCTCCATATAAGAGTATCAATAGGATGATAATTTAAATTTCTTTGAACCCATAGATATTCCAATCTATTTGTATCTCGGTTATTCAAGACTCGATATTCGTATCTGGAATGATGATCAGAAAAAGAGGTTATACTATAAGGTGATGTTATTGAATCTGGAGATATTTTATAGTATGATGGGAATACCAGATTTGCTTTTGTTACATTAGAATTGATGTTAAATGATCCTTGCCATGCACTAGGGTTTATTACTGAATATTCACCCCTTACTCTATTTGTAATAAATTTTAATCTAAAGGCGTCATTTAGAATTTTTTTTATCCCATTTATGGTATTATTTACAAGCGTCGTTGTATCAATTTTTTGAATACCTGTGTTTCCAGAATTCATTGAATTACTGCCAAGATCTGACTTTTTACATGCACAAAGTAAAATGAGCAATAATATACATATGTTTCTCATATTTAGAATTTTTGATGCTTCCCCTAAGTTTATATAATGGAATCTAGAGTATAATATGGAAACAAGCAAATTGATACAAGAAAGATTAAAAATTATTTACAGTTTAACAGAAAACTATATCCAGAAATATCTTGAATTGTGCTAATCAAAAATAGAAAAACTTTTTATGTTAGATCTATTTATTTATTCTATTTCGAAGAAATTTGAACATCATGAAATTGAAAATTTAGGGATATCTTTTGATTACTTTAAACCTTATTATAAAGACATAAATTCAGTATGGTTGATTCCTGTCCAATCAAATTTGCAATGAATTTTCCTTTAAGAATGTGGTAAAACTATCCTTGTATGATTCACCAATTGGTATTTTTATCTTTCCGACTTTTAAAAAATCCTTTCCTATCATTTCAATCAAATGAAAAGGTATGATATACGATTTGTGAACACGAATGAATTGATGGGGTTTCAACGTCTCTTCTATATTCTTCATGTTCAGAAGAGACATGATGGTTTTTTTTGATGTGTGAATTTTAACATAATTCCCGGAACCTTCGATATAATGAATTGCTGACAAGTCTAACTTAATATTCCTATAGTTTGTACGAACGAAAATGGAAGTTTCTTTTTTTTCAAGTGGATCAGCTTGTTGTTTGAATGTAGTCATCAAATGGGGATTTGAGGTTCTGTACTTGTTTAATGACTTTTCAAATCGCTCAAAAGAAATCGGTTTTAACAAATAATCAATTGCATCAAGTTCGAATCCTACAAGGGCATAATTGGGATAGGCTGTTGTAAGTATGATTTTTACATTGAGATCAGAGAGGCTTTCAGCAAGCTTTAAACCATTCAATTGACTCATCTGAATGTCCAAAAAAACCAGTGCTGTATCAGGATTTTTTTTGCAGTAGGAGTATACGAGCAGCGGATTGGTAAAAGAGGCCTTTAACTCAATGTCTGCTGTTTTTGAGCAGAATTCCTGGATAATGCCAAGAGCATTTATCTCATCATCTACCGCTATTGCTTTTATCATATCTCAATTGAATTTCAAGTTTGGCATCAAAATGTTCATCATTGTTTGAGTAGGATAATTTATACTTGTTTGGAAGGAGTAAATTAAGCCTTTTTTCAAGATTAAGTATACCGATTCCGCTTGATTTGTCTCTTAAAATGTTTCTGTTGATTGGGTTTGTGACCCTGTAGTGCAGCGCGCCAAGTGAGACATCAATCATTATTTTTGTGGGATTTTTATCTGTTCCTGTAGCGCCGTGCTTAAAGGAATTTTCTACAAAAGTAGAAAGTAGCATTGGAGGGATTTCTTGATTATGTATCAAATCAGCGTTTATTAATTCAAATTCTACCGCATAGTCAGGAAATCTAATTTTATGAAGATAAATGTATTCTTTCAGGTAATTGATTTCTTTTTCAAGAGGAGCCCATTCCTCTTTTTCGAATAAAATATACCTGAGCAGTTCAGATAATTTTAACATTGCCTCAGCAGTTTTTTCGGATTTAATCAAAGCCAGATAATATATGTCATTGATGATATTGAACAGAAAATGAGGATTAATTTGATGCCTCAACAGGGATAATTCAGCTTTTAATTTTTCATTTTCCAAGTTGCGTTTTTTCCTGTCTATGATAACCCAGTCAAAAGCGAATCGGTAGGCGTATGCAATACATGTAAACTGCAGACCCTTCATGGTTTCCATAGAAATAATTTCAAGAAGGGTGTTTTGGTGTAATGATGAGTCATTGGGAGTATCTATATAGTAAGAATAAAAGTCTGGGTCTTGCAAAAGATTATTCTTATACCTTACCAGTATGTAAAGGGCTATAAGGGAAACATTAAGCAGCAACAGCAGGGCATATTTTTTCCCCAATAGGTATTTTGGGAAAAGCCAAACTATGATTGCATAGCAAAGAATAAAATTAGGCCAACTATACCTGGAATAGAAAATCAGGTTATCGACAATGGAATAATTTGAAAGACCTATAAGGGAGTACATAATCACACCTGCGTACCAGATGACTAGCATTACCAAAAAATTCTTCCAGCCCGGCTTTATAAAGTAGTCTATTTTCATTCAACTGATTTCAGAAGCACTATAGAGAGGCAATTGTTCATTTTAAACCGATGTGAATTTGCCCTTTTGAAGATACACAATTGTCATGTCTTGGTCAATAAACCTTTGGGCATTTATCTGTTCGTACAGAAAAAACGGGTGTTTGCGTAAATTTTCCTGAATTTAATAAAGTTTTAATTAGCTTCAAAACGTGCAAATCACTTAAACTAAACTGCATGAAACTGCTTACAAAATTTTTCTGCTTATTGATGTTGTTTTTTTCTCTGGCACCAGCTTTTGCTCAGCAAAATCACATCATCAATGGTACTGTTACCGGACCGAATAACTTGCCGTTGGCAGATGCAAGTGTAAATATAAAGGGTTTAAAACAAGGCGTAAAAACAAACGCATCTGGTAAATTTAGTATCAATGCTCCAGTTGGCCCCCAAACGCTCATCATTTCGTACGTAGGAATGAAAACAACTGAAGTTGCTGTCACAGCAGAAGCTAACGCAGTAACAGTTTCTTTAATTGAG
>CANLED010000178.1 GCA_947489175.1 Chitinophagaceae bacterium
CCACCAGGACCTTGCTTTGATTTGTCGTTTCTGGTTAGGTCTGGACTAATTGCTTCCCAGCTCATGCCTCCGTTGGTTGTTTTGAGGAGAACATTTCCTGCATGATAAATTGTTTTTGCATCATGAGGTGATACAACAATTGGAGCGTTCCAGTTGAAACGGTATTTCATGTCTTTCGGCTCGATGGCAAGGTTGAGTGAAGGATATGCTTGAACATCTTTAGACTCATTTGTTTTTCTGTTCAGCACTTCAATATAACCTTGATAACATCCACCAAATACCAAGGTTGGATCATTGGGGTCGAATGCCAAATAGGCGGATTCACAACCAGCACCTGTGGTCCAATCACGCTCAGTTAGGCTCGGCCCATTGTTCCTGCTGGCGATAATTACAGATGAATTGTCTTGCTGTCCACCATACACTTTATACGGGAATAAATTGTCTGTGTTCACCCTGTAAAACTGTGCAGTTGGTTGGTTCATGATGGTTGACCATGATTTTGTTTGGTCGAAGCTGATTTCAGCCCCTCCGTCATCCGCCAATGCAACAATGCTATTTTTAGATGGATTAATCCATAAATCGTGTGTATCGCCATGTTGTACGCGCACAGGGGCAAAGGTTTTTCCACCATCGATGGATTTCATCATCGGAGCATTCAACACATAAACAGCGTTTTCATTTTTAGGGTCTGCAAACACTTCCATATAATACCAAGAGCGCGAACAGATGTCTTGGTTGTTGGATAACAGCGCCCAATTCTTTCCTGCATCATCAGAGCGATACAACCCAGACTTGCTTTTTTCTGTTTCAACGATGGCAAAAACCCTGTTTGAATTAGCACGGGAAACACTGATACCCAATTTACCCATCGATTTTGGAAGTCCCTCTGTGAGCTTCTTCCAAGTAACTCCTTCATCGGTTGATTTCCAAATGGCAGAACCAGCGCCACCACTAGAAACCGTCCACGGAAACCTTCTGTGTTCCCAAGATGCTGCATATAAAATGCGAGGGTTGTTCATGTCCATCGACAAAGAAGAAATTCCTGTACTGTCGTTGATATAAAGCACTTTTTTCCATGAAACACCGCCGTCGGTTGACTTAAACACACCACGGTCGTTGTTGTTGCCATGCACAGTTCCTTGACCTGCAACATAGACCACATCAGGGTTTTGTGGATGAATGGCGATGTCAGAAATATGACGGGTTTTTTCCAACCCAATGTTTTTCCAAGTTTTACCACCATCAGTGGATTTGTATACACCGTTGCCATAGCTTGTCATCACCCCTCTCACAGCGTGTTCACCTGTACCAACATAAACCACATTTGGGTCTGATTCAGAAACGGCAATTTCACCAATCGAGCCAACTGTAAAGAATCCGTCTGAAATGTTTTTCCAGTTGATACCACCGTCTTCGGTAGTCCAAACACCGCCGCCAGTGTAGCCGGCATAAAACTTTTGTTCATTTCCCACTACTCCAGAAACCGCATTGGCCCTACCGCCACGAAAGGGACCGATGTTGCGCCATTTGAGGTTGCTGAAAATTGAATCTGGGGAAGGTTTGGCAGGAACTGCCGGTTCAATTTTTTTCTTTTGTGCTGAAGAGAAAAGTGAAATGATGCAAAGCATCAGGATAAGCGTATGCTTCATGTTAATGGTTTGAAGTTTGAATTTACAAAAGAATTGGATAAGGCTAACTTTGTGCGCATAGTAAGTTGAATTATCAGCATAATTTTCAATAAAAATCGATGGAAATCTTCAAAAAATACCAGCGTCTCTTGTTACTGATATGTCTGTTTTTTATGGCCACTAGCGGTTTTTCTCAAAGCAAACGGCAGCCGAACATCATTTTTATTTTGGCGGATGATTTAGGTTATGGGGATTTATCCTATTTGGGTTCAAAAGACATCAGAACGCCTAATATTGATCAATTGGCTGCCAAGGGGATGAAATTGACAAACTTCTATGCCAATTCAACTGTATGCTCACCCAGCAGGGCTTCTTTGCTCTCTGGTCGATATCCCGACAAAATAGGCGTGCCGGGTGTTATTCGTCAAAATAAAGCGGATTCTTGGGGGTATATGACAGAGAATGTAGTTCTCCTGCCTTCTGTTTTAAAAACAAAGGGATATCAAACTGCTTTGATAGGAAAATGGCATTTGGGATTTGAAAAACCGAATCTTCCGAATGACAAAGGATTTGATCTTTTCAAAGGATTTTTAGGGGATATGATGGATGATTATTACACGCATTTGAGGGGAGGGGTTAATTGGATGCGGGAGAATGAAAAGGAGATTGAGCCGGTTGGACATGCAACTGATATTTTTACGGGTTGGACTATTGATTATCTCAGCAAGCAAAAAAATAATTCAACACCATTTTTTTTATACCTGGCGTACAATGCTCCACATTTCCCAATTCAACCGCCTGCTGAGAATTTAAAAATTGTAAAGGAGCGGGAGTTAGGCATAGACGATGCACGTGCAAAAAATGCAGCATTGGTAGAACACGTGGACATGTCAATTGGAAGGGTGATGAAAGCGTTAGAAGAAAATGGGTTATCAGAAAATACGATTATTGTATTTCTATCAGACAATGGCGGATCAATACCACATGCACAGCAGAATGGTTTGTTGAGAGGCGGGAAGCAAGACATGTTTGAGGGCGGGATTAAAATTCCAGCATTTGTTGTGTGGAAGAACAACATCAGAGCAGGATCAATTTTTTCGGGCCAAGGCATGCTAATGGATATTTTTCCAACAATACTTGATGTATTGGATATCAAGCAATCAGCTGAAATTGATGGCAGAAGCATGTTGCCTTCAATATTAGGCAAGTATCATAAAATACAAAATCGTTATGTTTATTGGGTTAGGAAAGAGGGGAATCGATACAAGGGGTTGTCGTATTATGCAGCCCGGTATGGCGATTATAAAATCTTACAAAATAAACCAGGTGAGCCATATTTGTTTTTCAACATCAAAAAAGATCCTTATGAAAAATCGCCTTTGACATCAGAAGGATCAGCCATTTATCAGGATTTGATAGATCATTTAAATGATCATATCCTTAAATCAGCGTCTGTTCCTTGGCAAAAGGAGTAAGGGGGTTGAAGGAAGGTGGGTTCCTTGGCTGCGCTCAGGTGAGTTCCTTCGCTACGTTTATAATGACGTCTTTGTAATTCATTGAAAATCATGCTGTTAAACTTACGAGTTTATAACCATGTTTACGCGCCTGCGTCTCAAACAACTTCAATTTTCGCTTTGCTCTTTGTTCTTCGTCCTGCCCTACTAATGCAGGGTTGTAGCTTGTTTTGTTTTTCAACATGTGGTAGAATATTACGGCTATTTTTCTTGCTACAGCTTTAATGGCTTTTTGACTTCCTTTTCGAACTGCGAGCCTTGCATATAATTGGCCTAGTGGTCCTTTGTTTTTCCATAGTGATTGTGCAGCCAATCGGAAGCACTGTGTAGCTTGATTATTGTTGTATCGGCGTTGTTGCCCCAACAATTTGCCTCCAGATACCTTCGGCCTTGGATTCAGGTTCAACCAGCTGGTGAAGTGTCCTGCTGTAGGCCATTTGGACATATCACTTCCTGTTATGGCAATTATTTCAGCAATACTAGCTTCTTCAAGCCCGTCAATGGCGGTCAAGTCTGTACCCAGTATCTGATCCAGATAACCCTTGAGGTTGAAGTCAAACTGGTTTTTCCTGGCTTTGGTCGTTTTTGGGGCTACATGTTTTGATTCCATACCCCCTTGTGAGGGAATCAATTCCTTCAGCACTTGTTCAATGTATTGCTCCATGCGCTTCATCCTCATCTTGTAATGATCGTAATCCATCAGTAACTCATTGAGAAGAATCTGGTGTTGCCTCTTGTGTATGCTCTCCAGAGACTTGAGTAAGTCCTCCGGACTGGCTTTCAACCTTTTTACATCTATGAGAGACAAAAGCTTTTCGGGATCCTGCTCCCCACTAGCTAGAGCACGTAACAAGATCATGCCTGTCACCCCTTCTAAATCACTGATGAGCTGCTGTACCTTGATATTCATCTGTGACAATAGTTTGTGAATCCTGTTGAGTGTATCACTCTTGTTCTTTTGAAGGATGCTGCGACTTGAAAGATAGTCCCGCAATTCACGGTACTTATCCCCAGCAATGTGTGAGTGGCGAAGCAATCCATAGGTGAGCAACTGATGTATCCACTGACTGTCTTTTACATCCGTTTTCTGTGCTTGAACGTTTCTGTAGTGGCTCGCGTTGATTAGGATCACCCGCATTTTATAGGATTCTAAAACTTCATAAAGCGGCATCCAGTAAATCCCGGTCGCTTCCATGGCAACATCAGTCACTCCTGAATCTTTGAGCGTTTGTGCAATGAGATGCAATTGTTCAGTGGAACTGCCTGCTTCCATCAAATGTAAATTCCCATCGTTGTCTGTGTAGGAAACCATCATCAGCATACTGCCGATATCAATCCCAGCAGCATGTGCATTTGCTGGTTTCATCTCCATGTCTGTGATTTTTTTGACCGATTTTGCCATAATTTCGCTTTTAAGTTTTTAAAATGGCGAGCGCAGACTCCATGCTTGAATAGATAAAATCAGACTTATAAACATGGTGGTAGTTGAAACAATCAGCTAACCCCGATACGATTTTTTTCACAATGGCATGGTCCCAAATTCAGGAGCGGGCTACAACGCAACAAACCGAAACGCGGGGTTTTGTCTGTCTCGCTTTTTTTCAAAGGTACTAAACGTCATAACCTTTTTTTTAGGGTCCCCCTATAAACCATTCAGGATGACAGGATTCCTGTCTGTCGGAAATCCACCACCCCGCCTCGTCCGATTCGCTTCGCTCATCGGGCTCGGCACCCCTCCTGTCCAGGAGGGGAATCTTCTTCAGGTTTGCAACTTTTCTGACCCATGATTGGTTTGGAATAATTTTAATCACTAACAAATGTATCAGCACTTCACTTTCTCGAGCTTCTTAGTTCTTTGCTCATCATTCTTTTTACTAGAAACCAATGCACTAGTTAACCTTTCTCTTGGTTGAGGCTTTACAGTAATTTCAAATTCAAGATTGAATGCTACTTGAATTCTGCTTATCATTTCAAGATTCATCAGTTTATCGCCATTGTATAATTGTGTTATATAACTTGGAGAAGTTT
>CANLED010000179.1 GCA_947489175.1 Chitinophagaceae bacterium
CCTGTCCCTCGTCCCTGGCTGTTTCAAGATATCAGCCCCTCTCCCACCAAATACTCCGCAATCTGAACTGCATTCGTTGCAGCACCTTTCCTCAAATTATCACTCACAATCCACATATTCAAAGTCTTGGGTTGGGTTTCATCACGACGCAACCTTCCAACAAAAACTTCGTCTTTTTCATGTGCATCCATTGGCATTGGATACTGTTGTGTTGCAGGATCATCAACTAAAATAATGCCAGGTGCTTCAGATAAAATCTTTCTTACTTCATCAAGTTCAAACTCCTCTTCAAACTCTATATTCACACTTTCACTGTGTCCACCCATCACTGGAATTCTTACTGTTGTAGCGGTAACTCTAATGGAATCATCACGCATGATTTTTTTGGTTTCATTCACCATTTTCATTTCCTCTTTGGTATATCCATTGTCCATGAAAACATCAATCTGAGGAATTACATTCAAATCAATTGGATACTTATAAGCCATCTCCCCAGCGATACCACTGCGCTCATTCATCAATTGATTAACAGCTTTAACACCTGTACCCGTAACACTTTGATAAGTACTTACCACTAAACGCTTGCAACCATACTTCTTATGCAGCGGATTTATTGCAACAACCATTTGTATCGTTGAACAATTTGGATTGGCAATGATTTTATCTGATGAAGTCAATGCATCTGCATTGATTTCTGGTACCACCAACTTTTTGGTTGGATCCATTCGCCAGGCAGATGAATTGTCAATCACAGTAATGCCTGCATTTGCAAATTCGGGAGCCCATTGTTTGGAGGTATCGCCACCCGCTGAAAACAAAGCGACAGCAGGCTTCATGTTGATGGCATCTTGCATGCTTACAATCTTATATTGCTTCCCTTTGAAAGTCACTTCCTTGCCAATGGATTTCTCAGAAGCCACAGGAATAAGTTCAGTAACTGGAAAATTTCTCTCTGCCAATACCTGTAACATTTTAGTGCCTACCAAACCGGTTGCACCTACAACAGCAACTTTCATAATTATTTGTTTTACCCTTGCGGGATTTGGTTAAAAAAAAGCCTCCCAAAACTGGAAGGCTGTTACATATTTGAGACATACAAATTGAACTAACCTTCCGATGTGGAATGTTTTTTGCTCTTCTTTATATGTTTTATTACATTAATCATTTGTGGTGCAAAGCTAATGATGAAAGATTTTTCTGCCAAAAAAATGTTGAAAACACATTTTTAGCATACTTCCAAGTGAATAATTTTGGTGTATGAAAAAATTATTTGGTTCAATTTACATCTTGGTAATGCCAGTTTTCTTGATGGCACAGGTTGAAAGGTATAGCGTGGTAATCAATGAAATTTTAGCAGACCCGTCACCTGTGGTTGGACTACCAAACACTGAGTTTATAGAGTTGCGCAACAATTCGAAGCAACGCATTAATTTATACAAATGGAAAATTGACAATGGTTCAACCAGTTCAACTATTTCTATTCAATATATACTTGAACCAGATAGCTTAGTGGTGTTATGTTCAAAGACTCAAGCTGTTTTTTTCAATAACCCAAACGGCACAATTGGATTAACATCATTCCCTACATTAAATAACGATGGCGATATCATTTCATTGAGCGCTGCTGATGGCAAAACAATACATGGTGTTGAATATGATAACAAATGGTACAACAACACCATAAAGTCTGCGGGCGGCTGGAGCCTTGAAATGATTGATCCTTATAAGCCCTGTGATAAAAATAATTGGGGTGGAAGCATTCATTTTTCTGGAGGCACCCCGGGAAAGGAAAATAGCATCTTCAAAAAACAAACAGCATCAGAAAAAATAGAGGCCTTGCAGTGCATCGCCCTAAATGCAAACCTAATTTCTTTACAACTCAATCAGGGCGCGGATAGTAGCGCATTAAGCAATGTTAATAATTTCGAATTAGGAATTGAAAAAATTCATCCGGAATGGGCTAAAGCAATACCTCCATTATTCAACAAAGCTGAATTATATTTTAAAAATGCTCTATCACCCAAAAATATTTATTCACTAAGAGCTACTTCTATCCTGCGCTGCCAAGGAAAAGTTTCTGATAGCATTTTGATAAGAACTGGAATAAGCAAGGCTGCAGATGAAAAAGACCTTGCTATCAATGAACTGCTTTTTGATCCACCACCCAATGGGGCCGACTATGTTGAAATTGTAAATAATAGCAACTCAATTATCAATGCAAAGGAAATTTACTTGTCAAACAAAAACGAAATTGGAACTTTGGGAACGCCCTATCAATGCTCATTAGGCGACTATAATATCTTCCCTGGTGAATTTTTTACCGTTACAACAGATGCACAATTTATAATGAAAACTTGGCCAAAATCAAACCAATCAATCTTAAAAGAAGTTAAGATATTGCCTTCCTTTCCAGATGACAAAGGACATGTAGTGTTGATGAATAGACAAGGAAAAATAATCGATGAATTTAAATATTTAGACGACTTTCATTTCCCATTGCTGAGAGAAAAATCAGGCGTTTCCCTTGAAAAAACAAACCCACAAGTTCCTTCAAATTTTAGCATAAATTGGCACTCCGCTGCTGCTTCAAGTGGTTATGGAACACCTACGCTTCAAAACTCACAGTTCATAAACAATGACAGTTCTAACTTCTCTGTATTGATTTCTCCAGAAAATTTTAGTCCAAATAACGATGGTATCGCAGACATCATCTCAATTCAATATAAATTTCCTACGCCTGAAAACCTTGTATCAATTTATGCCTTTGATTACAATGGCAGCATGATTAAAAAAATTGTCGACAACCAATTGTGTGGAACAAATGGCATGTACTTCTGGGATGGTCTCGATCAAAACAAAAGAAAAGTACGGCCTGGATTTTATATCATATTTACCGAAGTTATCGACCTTGGTGGAAATCGAAAAGTCATTAAAAAAATGATAGGCGTCATTTGATTTGTGGTTAAAAAAAATCCCACAATGAACAGAATCATTGTGGGATAATAAAATAGTTAAATGTATTTATGAAAATACTAATCCACCAAAGCGATGTCGAAATTAACAAGCTCAACAAATTGTTGAATCCTATCATTGATCTGCTCCTTAGAAATTTCTTTTAACCTTGTTGTGCCAAATTTTTCTACACAGAAAGATGCCATTGCAGACCCAATGATTATGGCGGTTTTCATATTTTCAAAAGATATGTCTTTTGTTTTTGCGAGATGCCCCATAAAGCCTCCTGCAAAGGTGTCTCCAGCTCCTGTTGGATCAAAAATATCTTCCAAAGGAAGTGCAGGTGCAACAAATACTTGGTCTTTATGAAACAACAAAGCACCATGCTCACCCTTTTTAATGACAACATATTTAGGACCCATCTTCATGATTTCTTTTGCAGCCTTTACCAAAGAGTACTGAGCACTCAGTTGGCGCGCTTCGCCGTCATTCACCAACAATACATCAACATGTTTCAACACTTCTTCTAAATCAGGCATGGCAGTCTCCATCCAAAAATTCATGGTATCCATTACTACGAGTGCAGGACGGGTTTTCATTTGCTTGAGAACACTGTGTTGAATGGCAGGAACCAAATTACCCAACATCACAAATTCACAATCTTGATAGCTTTCTGGAACGATTGGCTTAAAATCAGCCAAAACATTAAGTTGTGTATCCAATGTATCACGCTCATTCATGTCCATGTGGTACTTACCTGCCCAAAAGAATGACTTCTCATCCTTTTTTATTTCCACACCTTCTAAATCAACACCACGGGCTGTTAATCCATCCAATTCCTCTTGTGGAAAATCACCACCAATAATCGATATTTGTTTAATTGGCTTTATGAAATTAGATGCACTTAGCGCTATGTAAGTTGCCGCTCCTCCTACTATGCGATCGCTTTTGCCAAATGGGGTTTCAATTGCATCAAAGGCCATGGTACCTACTACAAGAAGTGACATATAAATTAGTTTTTGGAGATGCAAAGATACACGATATGAATTGCTTTCAAATGATTCCATTATTTGAAATTTCACTAACTTAACAGTACTTTTTTATTGTTAATGAACAAATTTTACATTATTTCATTTTTCGCTATAATACGCTACTTGTATGAATATGCAACCAACAATGCAGCCCTCCATGATGGCAAATGCAAATCACAAGGACATACCTGGAAACCCATCAACAGCCACAAGCAGTAACATAAAACTCAATGACAGGTTGGACAATCCCAAACTGCGTGTTTTAAGTGAAGAAGACTGGAATTTTTGGTTGTTTAATGGGTATGTAGTAATTAAAAATGCAGTTAGTCGTGAGCAAGCACTCAAAACAGCTGACTTTCTATGGGAATTTGAAGAGAAAGATCCAAACAACAAGGAAACTTGGTATGCTCCACCCCGTGCTGAAATGCGTATGAAGGAACTCACAAACAGTGGCATGGTGGAAGTGTACAATCATCAAAGTCTATGGAATAACCGGCAAGCACAAAGAGTTCATGAGGCATTTGCTGATGTTTGGGGAACAGAAAAACTATGGGTTACCATTGACAGGGCAAACCTTAACTTCCCAATGCGTGAGGGATTTGAATTCAAGGGATTTATCCATTGGGATTACGATCCTGATACTAAACCTCAAAATGTACAAGGGGTTTTGGCATTGGCAGACCAAACAGACGAAAACATGGGTGGATTTCAATGCATTCCTGCCCTCATGCGCGAATATGATACCTGGAAACTTACTCAACCATTGGATAGAAATCGTTTTCAGCCAAATATTGAAATCTATAAAGATCAGTTAGTAAAAGTTAAGCTTGAAGCTGGTGACTTATTAATTTTTAATAGTTTACTACCTCATGGAATCCGACCAAACCTATCTGGCAACAAAGTACGCATCGCGCAATATGTTTCCATGATGCCAGTTCAGGAAAACGATGAAGACCAAAGACAATGGAGAATAAATTCTTGGCAGCACCGCATTGCTCCTGAAGGATATGCCTTTCCTGGAGATCCAAGAAATTGGGAAAAAACAAAATACGAAACTGCAGTACTGACTGATCTTGGAAAAAAATTATTGGGTATACAATCATGGGAATAGAAAAAAATGGACAATTATACGCTACACTAAACAATGGAATTGAAATGCCTTTGCTTGG
>CANLED010000180.1 GCA_947489175.1 Chitinophagaceae bacterium
TGTTTTGATGTAGATGGAAAGATGTTTTTTCATGTAACTAGGGAAGGTAATCCAATTAGAAAAAGGCGTTATTTTTTCTCTGAAACATTTTATGTAATTGCAGCGGCAGCTTATGCCAAAGCAAGTGGCGATGAAGGGGCGGCAGAAAATGCAAGAACCATTTTTGGTAAATGCATAGAATACGCAACTGTGCCGGGAATGATTGCGCCAAAGTTCACTGAAACACGACCTTCAAAAGGCATTGGGGTTCCGATGATCATGATCAATACGGCACAGCAAGTTCGCGAAAATATTGGAGATGATCGGTGCGACGAATGGATTGCAAAATGGATCGCAGAAATTGAAAGCGACTTTGTAAAGGATGACATACGCTGTGTGATGGAACAGGTTTCTCCTGACGGTGAAATCATAGATCATATCGACGGCAGAACCCTCAATCCCGGTCATGCCATCGAAGGCGCTTGGTTTATTTTTACAGAAGCGGTGTACAAAAACAATGACCAGCATTTAATTGATCTCGGATGCAGAATGCTTGACTACATGTGGGAACGCGGCTGGGATGAAAAACACGGAGGAATCCTTTATTTCAGGGATGTGTACAACAAGCCTGTGCAAGAATATTGGCAAGACATGAAGTTTTGGTGGCCACACAATGAAGTGATTATCGCAACATTGTTCGCTTATCTGTTAACAGGAAACGAGAAGTATGCTGAATGGCATCACAAGGTTCATGAATATGCCTACAAACATTTTCACGACAAAGAACATGGCGAATGGTTTGGGTATTTGCACAGAGACGGAACAAAAGCACAAACGGCAAAAGGGAATTTGTTTAAAGGCCCATTTCATTTGCCGAGGCAAGAATGGATTTGCATGCAGTTGTTGAAAAATTATATAAAATGAGCAGCAACAAGAAGATTTATTTGCTGATTTTCATGTTTCCATGTTGTTGTTTTTCCCAATTTAAATTGGATAAATACTTCAGCGATAACATGATGTTCCAGCGTGAAAAGCCCATTCGTATTTTTGGAAAAGGAATTCCAGGAAAGAAAATAACACTTCATTTTTCTTCACAAGATGAATGCCAAACAGAGGTGCAGAAGGATTCGACATGGATTTTCAGTTTGCCTTCACAAAAATATACTTCTACTCAATTTGATTTCACTGTCTTTGATGAAACCAAACATGCATTCATAAAAAATATATTGATTGGTGATGTATGGATTTGTACAGGTCAATCAAACATGGAGTTTCCTCTTTCCAATGATTTGAATTTTCAAGGCGACAGGTCTATTGAATTCAACCCCTTAATCCGTATATACAATCCAACGTATGTTGGGAAAGATTACTACGTAAAACCTTTTTCTGATTCCATGAAGCAAAGATTAACTGCAGGTGATTACTATGAAGGAGGCTGGGGGGTAGCTGATTTCAATGCAAGTGCTAGGATGAGTGCCATTGGATATTATTTTGGGAAAAAGATTCAGCTTGAAACGGGTATTCCTATCGGCATTATTAACATCTCAGTAGGTGGTAGTCCAATCGAGGCCTGGATGAATCCAGAAACATTCAATGATAACGTTGAGTTTAAAAATAAATCTACTAACCCTTGGATTACCAACGAGCAGTTGCCTGTTTGGATCAGACAACGGGCCTTTGAAAATATTGGTAGTATGGACCAGGTGCATGGTTTCATGCCGGGATATATTTTCAACACGGGCATTTCGCCAATGATGAGGTTTCCTGTAAAAGGAATTCTTTGGTACCAAGGCGAGAGCAATGCGCAGGAGTTGGATAGGGTGAATGAATATGCTGAGTTGATGAAGATGATGGTTTCAGATTATCGCAGGGGTTGGAATGATGAAAGACTTCCTTTTTATTTTGTTCAACTATCATCAATAGACACATTGAAATACAAATCACATTTTTGGCCATTGTTTAGGTCGAATCAGTTGAAGGCGCATCAACAGATAAAATATTCAGGATTGGTTGTGAGCACTGATGTTGGTGACAAAGACAATGTTCATCCAAGAGACAAGCGAACAGTTGCTGAACGTCTCGCCCTGTGGGCGTTGAATGATTTATATAAAAAAAAGACTATCGTCTCTGGTCCAATTCCCACAAAGGCCTATTGTCAAAAAAACAAGGTTGTTGTTGAATTCGATTTTTCGGAGGAGCTACATACTGCCGATAAGAAATCCATCAGGGGTTTTTCCTTGAATGGTGTTGATCAAGTTGATGCATCCATTAAAAAAAATAAAATTTACATTGATGTAAAATCAAGACCTGATTTAGTATACTATTCTTACAAATCTTACTCTGATGCAAATTTAGTAAACCGCCAAGGCTTGCCAGCAGCAGGTTTTATCATTAACGTGCTTAAATAATAATTTCCAATGAAATCAAAATTCATTTTACTTCAATCACTTTTTTTACTTCTTTCTGTGTATTCAATTTCACAAACAGTTGCTGTTTTTACAAGCGGAACTGAAGGGCATAAAAGTTATCGCATACCAGCTATTGTATCACTTCCCAAAGGAGAGCTGCTGGCATTTGCGGAGGGGCGTGTAAAAAATAGCGGAGATTTTGGCGACATCAACCTAGTGCTGAAAAGCAGTGCTGATCAAGGTAAAAGCTGGTCTGCAATAAGGGTTGTTGTGAATTACGATTCGTTACAAGCAGGCAATCCTGCTCCAGTTGTTGATTTGCTTGATCCCGAATATCCCAATGGCGTTGTTTACTTGTTTTACAATACCGGAAACAACCACGAAGGTGAAGTTCGCAAGGGAAAGGGCCTAAGAGAATGCTGGTTTATCCGCTCTGTTGATGGAGGCGTAAGTTGGAGCAAAGCAACCAACATTACTTTACAAGCACATAGACCAAATCAGCCATCTGTTAATGGTGCATATAATTTTGTAGAGGATTGGAGAAGTTATGCAAATACGCCTGGACATGCATTTCAATTTCAACAAGGAAAATACAAGGGAAGAATTTTTGTTGCTGCAAATCATTCAGCAGGGGATCCGCAAAAGCAATATCTTGATTATGCCGCACACGGGTTTTATTCAGATGATCATGGCAAGAGTTTCAAACTATCACCTTCGCTCAACATACCCGGATCAAATGAGGCAATTGCAACCGAGTTGTCTAACAACAGGATGATGATGAGTGTGAGAAATCAACGAGGAGATATCAAATCACGGATACTTTCATACAGCAGCACTGGTGGAGAAAGTTGGGATACGACATACTTCGATTCAAATTTACCTGACCCTGTTTGTCAGGGTTCTATCTTAACACTGGGTTATAAAAAAGGCAAAGCAATTGTAGCTTCATCCAATGCAGCTGATACCTTAAAAAGAGACAACCTAACTCTGCGCATCAGCCATGATGAAGGCAAGACATGGACAAAGAATTTTGTGGTAGATAAGTCTGTTGATGATAAAAAAAAGGATTGGGCAGCCTATAGTGATTTGGTGAAGCTTGACAAGAAAACGATAGGTATTTTGTATGAGCGAAACAATTATGCTGAAATCGTATTTCAACCCATTGTATGGAAAAAATAACACTTATTCGGTTACCTGAGCGATTATTCTGAGAGGAGCTCCACTGCCTTTGCCAACCTTCATTGGAAGGGCAACAACATAAATCCCGGTGGCAGGCAACTTATCCAAATTCGCAACATTCTCAAACCCTGGTTTGTCTTTTCCCAACAAGATCTGATGTGTTTTGAAATCCTTTGACTGTCCAAAATCCATGCTTGGTGTATCCAATCCCATGGCTTTTATATTTCTTTTTTCAATCAGCCAAGTTGTTGTTGCAGGGTCAATGCCGGGGAAATGAAGTTCAGGAATTGCTTCAGCTCCTTTTTTTGATGTTCCGAAATAGTTTTGTCGATTTGGATAGAATTTTCCGTAACCTGTTCTGAACAATACGATTGAATTTGCGGGTATTTCACCATGCTCTTCTTCCCATGCTTCAACATCTGCTACGGTAGCTTGATAGTCACGATTTTTCAGCGCATTCTCTGAAACATCTATCACCACTGCATTTCCTGTTAAGCTGGTCAACGGAATTTTATCTACGGTGAGTTTATTTGCAGCAAAATGTATGGGAGCATCTAGATGTGTTCCACCATGTTCAGGTGTTACCAAAGAGTATGATGAGTAGAAATATCCTAGCGGCGTAATGCCCTCTGATTCAGTTTTATGCTCAAATCCAGTTGGGTTATTGGGCCAATATAGGGTGGCACTGTCATAAGAATAACTCAGGTCTATCCAGTTTTCACCAAATGTTGTTTTTTCTTTTTTTGTGGAACAACCTATAAGAACAACGATCAAAATGGGTAAAATAGTTTTTTTCATGTGATGATGACCTGGGATTTTTTTGGTTGGGATCTCTATTCACTTGTAAATTACAAAAATCTACTTCAATTTAATTTATTTGCATTTACGTAGTGATTTTCAATGGTTGTTGTTAATTTAAATAAGCTGACATTTGAAGTAATAAATACTGCTGGCATGAAATCAAATTCAAAGTTTTTGAAATATTTTATTGCATTAGCCATTTTGAGCATGCCTTTTTTTTATGCAATGTATATTTATGACGCTTTGCCAGCAACCATTCCAATACATTTCAATTACGAAGGTAAACCCGATGGGTTTGGATCTAAAGATTCAATTTACCTTGATCCAATTATACTCGGTATAGTAGGTTTTTTTGTTTTTATGTTGATCTTAAACGTACAACTTATTGATCCTAAAAAGTATCAAGATAGCAACAGTGCCATTTTCAAAAAACTAGCCTACATGCTTGTTTGCTTAATGAGTTCGCTTTCGTTTATCATCGTGTATTCTTCGTTGCATCCAGGCAACATTTTTATAAAATACCTCTTTTCTTTGATGGGATTGCTTTTTGCTTTCATGGGTTATCTAATGCCTTCTATCAAGCCCAATTATTTTGTAGGATTGAGATTGCCTTGGACATTAGAAAGTGCCGAAAATTGGACGGCCACGCACAAAATGGCAGGGAAATGGTGGATGATAGGAGGTTTGTTGCAAGCCTTGATAGGCTTTGTATTTCCAGCCAAATTTGCTTTCATCAGTTTCATGATAATCATGGGTTTGATGGTTGCAGTAC
>CANLED010000181.1 GCA_947489175.1 Chitinophagaceae bacterium
AAAAACAATTCTTTTTTTAAATCTTTTTCAATCCCATCCTGCCAATAATGATTTTCTCCATCCAATTCAATGGCCAATTTTTCTGAAGGGCAATAGAAATCTAGAATAAAATTTCCAACACTATGTTGTCTCCGAAATTTCCTTCCTGCTAATTTTCTGCTGGAGATGTGTTTCCATAATTCTGCTTCAGCAGATGTTCCTACATTTCTTAATTTTTTTCGAAAAGTTATGAGATGATTTCTATTGTGATTTAATTTCATGAATGCAAGTAAATGCATCTTACTAGCTCCAATTAGTGTAAATCACCAAATTTATTGTGTGTTTTTCTGTTGATTCGTACACGCCCGGAGATGTGGATCTTTGCTCTTGTTAATTCCACCACCCCGTCTTCAGACCTTCGCTTCGCTCGGTCTGAATCCACCCCTCCTGTCCAGGAGGGGAGTCTTTGATGGAACAATAATCTGCACTTTAATATCTTGATTTTCAACGAATTACAAAGACGTTATTATAAGCGAAGCGAAGGAACTCCCCTTCGGGAGACGAGGATGGGAAAGATTTTCAATAACCTAATTCACCTCAGCTGCTTTCAACAAAAATTCCCCAATCTGTTTTCTTATTTTAGAAAATGGTGTTTGTGTGTTGTTGACCATGATAGAGAAAATAAGCCATTTCTTTTTATTTGTAAAAAGATAACCACTTAAACAAACAACACCTCCGAGTGAGCCGGTTTTAGCATAAATGAATTCCTCATTTTTTGATTTATACGAGGTTAAAGTTCCGGAACCTGCTTTTGGAAAAATATTTTTAATCCTTTCCCAAGGCTGCTCATTCTTGATTTTATTCAAAATAAAAACCATGTCTTCCGGAGAAAATAGCGTGTATCTGCTTAGGCCACTTCCATCAACCCATTTTGGCTTCTGAGGAAATCCGGATAATTCATTGGATAGCATTTCATTAATCAATTCTTTCTCATTCATCTTGTGAAACCGTTGCTGGCTAACCATTTCAAGGCATTGGTCCGCAAAGAAATTATCGCTCCGATGCATCATTATTTTTAACAGCGAATCAGTTGGTTGCGAGTAAACCGTATCAGATTTTATTTTTCCAATTTCCTTAGAAAGGGCCTCTCCAGCAATCAAAATTTCTTTCCCCAAACTGTCTTTCAAAAGATTGATACCTGTTTCAATACCATTGGTTATGTATGGAACAGATTCCATGGCAGATTTTTCTTTGCCCTCATAAAGTGTAAAAGCATTTCCGTCTCTATCACGTTCTACAGAAAATGCATTTTTTCGCTCACTCCCAAATTTAACAGGCCATTGAATTTCAGGGTTTGAGTAAAGAAATAAATCAACCGTATCACCAGGATATGATGGATTTTCTTTTTTGCCTTTTTCTTGATACCAATGTATTTGATTTCCATAAACAGGAAACGCACTGCGTTCTGTCATGTAGTATTCACTGTAATCATCCCAAGACCATCCCATTCCTAAAGCGGGACTCTCCCAATTATTATTCAACACATAAAGAGGTTTTTTAATGGATTTCAGCTTATCAAACAAGGGATGTGTTTTGAAATCTGGCATTAAGAAACTGGGATCTCCTGTAGGAGTAATTACAACGGCAGTGTCAATTTCCGTAAGGTATGCAGCGGGTAAAAATTTTGGCAAGTATTTCATGGCTGCATAACAACTAATAATCTTTGTATTGCTGGCCGGAGTAAACAACTTGGTTGATTGATAGCTAAAAATATTTTTTTGTGCAACAGGATCAAATAATGCAATACCTACATGTGCATTCAAGAAAGCTGAATCTTCTGTGATGATTTTTTTGGCTGAAGAAGACATCTTCTGTTGCATGCTACAACTTCCCAAAAAACCAATTAGAAAAACAAAAAAACAAAATTTGAATAGTTTCATAATCTAAACTTTAAACTAAAAACTTTAAACTAAAAGCCATCACCCTCTTTCTTGAAACCTCAACCACCTCTCTGGAATCTCATTATTTCCCGCTGTTTTAAAGTCATTATAAGAACATGGAATGAGTTTTTCATCGGGCATTTTCATCCACCACCTTCCAGTTTTTCTGCTTTGCAAAAAAGTACTGTCAATGGCTCCAAAAACAATATGGCACTCATTGAACATTTCTTTGTTTTCCAAGTCTGCCTCAAGCCTTTCATGATGAACACCATCTATATAATACCAAATCATTTGAGATACTTGCTTGGCTAAGTTGTTGATGGGATCTTGCTTTTGGTTATAGCCATAGATGCCAACAGATGTCATTTGCGAACTCATGCCTGCAAAACGCATGAGGGTACAAGCTTCTTCACCATTAAAGCCATTTGGACTACTTCCCTCCCAAAATGTGGATGAACTCAAAGCCGCCAAATCAAAAGAAAGCATATTGCTAGAACGCATAGCCGGTTCCATTTCTTCAATGTCTTCCTTCACTTTACCCAATCTATAACAATCAAATCGAAGTTTATCCATCGTTTCTAGCATATGCGGATGAACATAATAACTTTGAAATCCAATGTGATTGTAATGTTTAATAAAATTGGGCTCCCCAGTGAGGATTTCCATCAAAAAATTCTTCGATTTAATTGGGTTGTCAATCGACAAGTCTATGTATGCATCCACACCCGTGGCTTCAATGAATATATTCTGACTTCTGTAAGCATCATATTGAGCCATGGTTAGGTCATGGCAGCCTCCAAGTATAACAAGCTTCTTGCCGTTTCTAATTATTTCTTCTGCGACTGTTTTAATGGCTGCATAGGTGTCTCCCAAAGTAGCGCCAATCTTGATATTGCCTATATCAGCAATTTTAATGTCTTTATGCCAATAGTACAGGGAGTAAAATTCTTTTCGTATATTATCAACGCCAGCATCAATTTTCATAGGTGTGCCGTTGCCACGTGTTTCATTGCAACCAACAATTACAACATCGATTTCTGTAAGTTCAGGGAACTCTTCTTCATAAACAACGATTGATTTTCCCATCTGGCCTTCCCTAAACTCAGCATCCTCTGAAATTTGTGCAACGCTGACTGGATTTAGAAAGTCGATTAGGTTGAAAAGCGACATGACGGTGAATATTTAGGCAAACCTAATATAAACTGACGATAAAAGCAGTGCCAACTTTAAAAAACTCGGCTCTTTTATGGTGTCTTTTGCCATCTTGAATTATTATCTTCGCATTATGGATGCAATCATCAACCAGATAGAAAATTACAGCAATGAGATCAATTTGTTTACCGCAGTTGATACAGACACCCTTGAACAATTTAGAATCCGTTTTCTCGGCGTGAAAGGTATCGTTAAAGCGATTATGGGTGAAATGAAAAACGTGCCTGTTGAACAGAAAAAATCGTTTGGCCAAACCTTAAATGCTTTTAAAATGTTGGCGGAAGCTAAGTTTGAAGCTGAAAAAGAGCGTATTGAGTCATTAAATGTTGTAACTGGATTTAAGATTGATGTATCTCTCCCCGGTATGCCCATTCCTTCAGGAAGCAGGCACCCTGTTACTTTGATGAGAAACCGGATTGTAGAAATTTTTGAACGCCTTTCCTTTACTGTTGCAGAAGGTCCGGAAATAGAAGATGATTGGCACAATTTCACCGCATTAAATTTGGATGAAAACCATCCTGCGCGCGACATGCAGGATACTTTTTATCTTTCCACAGACCCAGCTATTTTACTCAGAACACATACCAGCAATGTTCAGATACGTGAGATGGAAAGGTCAAAACCTCCAATACGGATCATTTGTCCCGGCCGCGTTTACAGAAATGAAACCATCAGCGCCAGGTCGCATTGCTTTTTTCACCAAGTTGAAGGTTTGTACATTGATGAAAACGTTTCATTTGCAGACCTAAAACAAACACTTTACTTTTTTGTAAAGGAAATGTTCGGTGAGGATGTTAAAGTGCGTTTTAGGCCTAGCTATTTCCCTTTTACAGAGCCTAGTGCTGAAATGGACATCAGCTGCATGTTGTGCAAGGGCAGTGGATGCGCTGTTTGCAAGCGTACAGGTTGGTTGGAGATCCTTGGTTGTGGAATGGTTCATCCAAATGTTTTGAAGAACTGCGGCATAGATCCTGAAAAATATACCGGTTTCGCTTTTGGTATGGGTGTTGAAAGGCCCGCTTTATTGAAATACGGAATTACTGATATCAGGTTGTTTAGCGAAAATGATGTGCGGTTTTTAGAACAGTTTTCTGGAGTATAGCCTTTTTTTAGTTTAAAGTTGAATGTTGAATGTTTTCTTGTGTCACAAACTTTAAACCAATTTTAGTTGAAAGTTTAAAGTTGAATGTTTAATGTTTTCTTGACTTACAACATTTAAACCGAAAACCTTAAACCAAATTTAGTTTAAAGTTTAATGTTTAATGTTTTCTTGTGTAATAAACTTTAAACTAAAAACTTTAAACCAGTTTCAGTTTAATGTTTTCTTACCTAATAAACTTTAAGCCAAAAACTTTAAACCAAAAGAAATAAACTTTAAACCAAAAACCTTAAACCCTTCTTCAATTGTGATGAAAAAAACGCTTATAACCGGTGCCAATGGCTTATTGGGAACATACCTCATCAGAGAACTGTTAAAGGATGGGGAAAATATTGTTGGATTATACCGAAATAAGCTTCCAACCAACCTGTTGAAAGATGAATTAGACCAAGTTGAATGGGTTAAAGGTGATATTTTGGATGTTAGCTTGTTATCTGACATCATGCAAACTTGTGAAAAAGTCTATCATTGTGCTGGCTTGGTTTCTTTCAATCCAAAAATGGCCTCACAATTGATAAAAATCAATGTTGAAGGTACTGCCAATGTTGTCAATGTTGCACTAGCTACAGGCATAAAGAAATTAATTCATGTAAGTTCTGTGTCGGCTATTGGTAGAAAAAGAAACAATGCCACCGTTACTGAAAACACGAAATGGCAGGAAAATGCAAATCCATCTGTTTATGGGGAAAGCAAATACTTGGGAGAGCTTGAAGTTTGGCGTTCTTATTACGAAGGCTTAGATGTAGCCATCGTTAACCCCGTGATTATCCTGGGTGTAGGAGATTGGAATCATGGTTCTTCCGCAACTTTCAAAAATGCCTTCAACGAATTCCCTTGGTACACA